>NZ_CP015381.1:1360000-1577500 GCF_001854245.1 Desulfococcus multivorans
CACAGCCGCGTTTTACCGGAAGACATCGAGTTGATCATTTTAGCGACCATCACCCCCGATATGACCGTACCGAGCGCTGCCGCCATCGTCCAGAAAGAATTGGGCGCCAATCGATCCTGGGGGTTCGATCTGAACGGCGGATGTACAGGGTTCATATACGCCATTGCTACGGCATCGCAGTTTATAGAAACGGGAAGATATAAAAACGCTCTGGTGATCGGGGCTGATAAGATGAGCAGTATCATCAATTACGAAGATCGGAACACCTGCGTCATCTTTGGCGATGCCGCAGGAGCGGTGCTTCTCGAACGATCCGAAGACAATGATTTAGGCATTGTTGATTTTGACCTTCATATGGACGGCATTGGTGTGGAATATCTGAACGTTCTAGGCGGCGGCAGCCTGCATCCGGCAACAGCGGAAACGGTGAGGAAAAGGATGCACTACGTCTATCAGGACGGTAAGACCGTTTTCAAATATGCCGTCAAGGGCATGACCAATGTATCGGAAGCATTGTTGAAGCGAAATGGATTGACAGGAAATGATCTACATCATTTGATTCCTCACCAGGCCAATTATCGGATCATCGATGCCGTCGCGAAAAAGCTTGGTTTGACTTCGGAGCAGGTTGTTATCAATATTGAAAAATATGGTAACACAACCGCCGCAACTATTCCGCTTGCCATGTCTGAAGCGCATCAGATGCATCGTTTTCAAAAGAATGACTGGATGCTTCTTACCGCTTTTGGCGCCGGCTTCACTTGGGGAAGTGTTCTGCTCAAATGGGCGATTTGACTTCGATTCAATATATCATAATTCAAATTTCGGCATTCAGCGCCCGGTGCCGGCGCAAGTCGACCCATCCCCCCCCCCCCCCACGCGGTATCGGTCAGGAATGGTGAACTCAGGATCGGACGATAAATACCCATGGGGATCCGAGGTGTTGATGTTATTCCGGTAGCACTGGATTCAAGATCTTATCTGACCGCCAGTACCGACCCGCAATTTTCGATTTTTTTGGATTCCTTTTTCCATTTCAGGGTGCTGTCGGGGGTGAAGACATAGGCCATTTTGTTCCAGCCATGCCAGAAGAGTTCCGATGTCCAGAAAAAATGGGTACGGTTTACGGGAAACGGGGTTTGGGCTTGAAGAATAATCTGCAACTCTTCCACTGAAGGGATGCGCCAGTCGTTATATCCCCCAGCGTTGAGATTTTTGACATATTGAAGCGCTTCACGGTGGGTAATGCATTGATTGCCCGTATCTGTCGTATCGAAAAGGCACCACGTCAATCCGGTTCGCCGGTCTGTAGCCGTACCGTTTTTGTTGTCGATAAAGGATATTCCAGCGCTTCGCAGCCATTGGCTGATCCGGTGCTTCTCTTCGGATTTCAGGACGGCATTGCTCATATCCCGGCGACGTTGACGCTCCTCGATCTGTTTGTGTTTGACGAGAGCGGCGAGAATGATTTTCGCTTTTGGAGTATAACTGCCCTGGGGATGGTTTCGGATAAAGGTCTCGACCCTGGCTATGCGATTCGACAGGCTTGTCCGGCGGTCTTGAACATAGGTTGTCACCGCTTTCCAGTCATGTATTTCCCTTTCTGTTTCATGTTGCCTGTTTTTCAAATTCTCCAGTTTTTCCATCTGGATCAATAGATATCGTGCTTCTTCGCCGAACCAGTCCTGAGGATATTTGGAGATAAAGCTCCTGATATCCTGGATACGTTTCGTGAGGTTCGATCGATCGTTGGGGATGTCCGCCGAAAGGCGCTTCCAATTCCGCTCCGCCTGCTTGAAGGTCTCGATCTGCCGATCGTAGCGGCGTATTTCGTCAACGATGGTTTTTTTGATGACCAAGGGCAGTTCCGGATTGAGTTCAAGATACGATAGATATATTTGTCTGGCCCCTTCAAAATCGAGTCCTTTTTTTTCCGCATCCTGTTTCATGGACACCAACTCTGATTGGCTTTGCAGGATCTTCTCATATTTTGTTTTCAGCATCGCGACATTTTCAGTGCGCTCGGCTTGGGGATATCTTTCAATGAAATGGCTGCAGAGTATAATGCAATCCCTCCAGGTTTCCTGCGCTTCACAGTCCGTGAGTTTTTCCTGGAGGATCTTGTAGTTTCGTTCTTCCAACGTGTTGGTAATTTCCAGAAGTCTTGTTTTCGCTGCTTCTTGATGGTGTCCGCCTGGATATTTCTCGAGATATCGGCGAAAAAGCGATTTGGCCATGGGCAGTTGCCCGCTCTGGATGAGAGTTTCAGACTCTGTGAGGACCTGATGGTAATCCCGGTCTTCGATAATCTTCTGAACGGATAGCAGCATGCTTTCCACTTCAGGCGTAAAATCGCTTTTGGGATATTTCTCCAGAAACGCGCGAAAAATCGTCTCCTTTTGTTCCGGTTTTCGTAGTTGCTCCGAACGCGCTATGACATTTCTGAATTCCTGGGCCAGCAGCTTCTTTTTGGCGGTAATGAAAAAAAAGACGGATGCCGATACCAGAACCATTGCTGCAATGATGGGGATCGGGCGAAGGAATACGGGCCGCCGTTTGGCAATGAACGGCTTGGGTTTCTCGATTTTCCGGTTTCTTTTGCGTAAATACCCTTCAATATGTAATCTCGCTTCATCAATATCCATTCCGAGTTTGAGAGCGTTTTTCATCAGAATTGAAAAATATTCCGCATGGATTTTTTTGCTGATGCCCGTGATATCCATGTCCGCCTCGAGTTCCTTGAGACGCGACAAGGTCAAACTGCGATCGTAGGCGCTCCGGTTTTCCTCGCTTTTGAAGATAAATATGCAATGTCCCGCCAGCGTTCCGCCGGCAGTCGTCCTGGCATCCTTCTGTCCGATTTTCCGGATCTCTATCTCCTTGTCGTGGGCCCTTTCCTGTAAAATACTCAAATCTGCGCTCGGTAAAACATCCAAAAAATCATAGAGAGAGGATTTCCCGACGAGTTTCAAGTTGTCTTCGATGAGCTTTTCTGTGCTTTTTTCCAGCGGTTCAGGTCGGTCTCGAAGAGGCGAAGCGTTTTTCTTGATGACGCACCGTATTCGGCGGACAATATTGTCCTCGGATATCAGATAAAGCCGGGACAGAGCCGTTATCTCTTGTCGAGCAATATAGCCTCTCCGGTTGCAGCGTTTGAGATAGGTGTCTATTTTCCTTCTTTTTTCGTCTTCTTTTTTTTGAATCCACTCTGACGCTTTTTCCGGTGTCAGAGCAAACTCCTTAATCAGACGCTTATGATATTTCGGATCGGTTTTCCCGGTTCGGATCAGTTCCTCGATGACATAGTTGATGAGAAAAAGATGTTGTTTTTGCGCAAGCCGCTCCTGAATGCATTCCCTGGAAACCCCATTCAGGCAAGCCAGTTTGGAGATTTCATCATTGGTGATGTGTCCTTTGCTCAACAGGAGAGCGATATGTCGATCGATTTTGATGTTGGATTTTTTTTCGTGCTCGATCAGAAGGTCTTTGGCCGCTTCAGCCTCCTTTTTCCGAAGGGCATCGTCCATCATGATTTTTCGGATTTCGGGGATGAGCCCCATGTAGTGTTGTGCTTGGGTACCTTTGGTCGGATGATTACGAAGACGACTCCAAAGTGCCTGCTTTTTTTGGATCGCATCCTCAATGACCTTTGGGTCATTTTCCGGAGGATCGATGGAAAGCTCCAAAATAAAGTAATAGTTTTTAACGTCCATGGATTGGCCTATCGATGGCATTCATTCACGTCTGTATGTTTATGGAGTGTGTCAGGTTTGGCAGTATCGAAATTGAAAAACGGCGCCTTTGCTCCGATAATCGTTGTCATGAACCATCAGAGAAGGGCGTGGTGCTATGCGAAAGGGGATAAAGAGAGTTGGCTATATGACAACAATGTGTTTGGCTCGCGCTTTGGCTTCTTCGAACTCTTTTCCTCGAATTACCGATCGGGTTTCAATGGTCACACTGACGGATCGATGCGCGTCGCTCATCTCTTCCGCCGTTATCTCCATGCGGCCTTCCCGATTGAGTTTGAAGATAATCTCTATTGGGGTATTGGCAGCGATATCGGGCGGCAGATTCAGAACCGCCGTTCCGATAAGTATGGAGTTCTCCAAAGTCGCGACAACATCATTTTCTTCGTTTTCCATGATCTGAATCGAGGCAATCTCTTGATTGTCAACCGCCGTCCCGAATGTTTTTTTGGTGTTCACGGGAACATCGTTGTTTTTGAGAATAAGGTTATAGACAATTTCATTGCCATTCTGGTCATGTGCGACCACACCAAAGCTTTTGCTGGTGACGTTTTTGATTTTGAGTTTCGCGTTTTGAATATCCTCGATGGAGTATCCGGTGTCGTTGGCGACGAGTTGTTCAACTTCCTCAATTATGTCGTCCAGGTCCAGTGCGCTGAAATCTTCAAGCTCATGAATCTTTTTTCCTGTTTTCTGTGAGATATGCTCTCGAACCTCATCTTGCAGAAACAGTTTCCAACCATAGATGGCAGCCCCCTTGGCGACAGCTTCATCCGGATCAAAAAGTTTTGGTTCTATACCAAATTCCTTCTTGATCCGTTGAACCACCATAGGCATCCGGGTCGATCCTCCGACCAGAATGATTTCATCGAAGTGTTTGTATCCCTTCTTCACAGCTTCTTCGAGCATATCGTGGGTAAGGGCGATCGTTCTTTCGAGGAGATCCTGGGTCAGACGTTCAAACACCTTGCGTTCAAATTGAAGCTTGATGCGTTCGCCGCCGTGAGTGATCAGAACCTTGGTGCTTTCCAACTGCGTGAGATTTTTTTTCGCTTTTTCAGCCGACAGCTGCAAGTCCTGACAGGTATCGGCATCCGCGAGGATATCCTCCCGTATACCGGTCTGGTTTTGAAATTCTTCCACAAGGTAAGCGATCACCCGATCGTCGAAATCCTTGCCGCCGAGGTTGTGGTCGCCTCCTGTGCAGATGACTTCGATACTCTCATCCGGCTTTATGTCGATCATGGTGATGTCAAAGGTGCCTCCCCCCAGATCATATACAAGGATAACGCGCTCTTCATCTGTCTCAATCGAACCGTAAGCAATCGCGGCGGCAGTGGGTTCATTGATGATCTGCCGGACGTCGAATCCGGCAATTTCACCGGCTCTTTTTGTCGCTTCTCGTTCATTGATGCCGAAGTAGGCCGGACACGTTATGACAAGATTTTCCGTTCCGGATAATCCCAGATAGTGTTCGGCATCCTGAACGATTTTTCGAATGATAAAGCTCGAAATCTCCTCGGCACGATAGCGTACGGCATTATGTTCGAAAATGAAATTGGGTTCTCCCATTGAGCGTTTGACAAAACTCACGACATCGTTGGGATAGAGCTTTGAGTTCTCCTTTGCGATATCGCCGACAATGATATTGTTTCCGTTGAAGAAAACCACTGACGGGGTCAGCCGTTGACTTTCCGAATTCGGGATGACGACGGTTTTCCCGTATTCGTCAACGCATGCGATGGAAGAGTATGTGGTACCGAGATCAATACCAAATATTCTTTTTGGATGACCACTCATCGCTGTCCCCCGCTTTCTTTTCCAATTCCGGCGTTCTATAAATATAGACCGATACCATCTCCGGTCGAATGACCTCGCCGTCCCATACATACCCCGGGCGTAGGCTTTCTGCAACTGTTTTGTCCTTTGCCCTATCCGGCGTGTCGAGTTTTTTGAGAATTCTCTGTCGACTCGGGTCAAAGGTGTTGTCAGTGCATTTGAAGGGTCTGATTCCCTGTCTGCAACAGATATCTTCGAGATCTTCAGGAATGGATTTCAATAGATTGATCAGTTTCGTCGCCTGTTGAGGCGTGTTGTCATCCAATTGATGGAGCGTCAGATAATGAGTGATCTTTCGCATTCCGTCGATAAATTGGATGATATCCATGATTGTCGGCAGAAAGTATTTCTTGAGATGATTGCTTTTGTATTGCTGGAGTTCCTCGTGCAGATTATCGATGATTTTGTCCTTGTGGGCATCCGTTTTGATTTTGACCTGAAATTCCTTCCGGAGGACGGACAACTGGTTGGTGATGTCTTCCAGTTTTTGCTCAAAGGGCGTTATAGCCTCTGCCTTCGAGGATATGGCAAGATCATCTTCGTTGATGCGGTCGCCTGTCACCTGGACCTTCTCCTCAGTTCCTCCCGGGATGTGATGATCGCCCTCGCCGACGAAACCCGTCGGTTTTTCGGGGGGCGATTCATTGAGATACCGATCCCATTCCGTTTGGCGAGGGCCAGGGAGCCTCGTCTCGGATTCCGAATTTTCGGGGTTTTCCAAGGGGGCGTCCTGGGGCATCAGAGAAAGCTCCTTTCTCGTTCCTCGCATAGATGACGGGTTTGGTGATTCAACTATAACGGATAATCTAACTTTTTATAATAATACAAAAAAATAAATAATAATATATGTTATAAGGTAAACAGATGTGATCTGTCAATGAAAAAGATCCGTTTCGGAATGCTGCGGCACGATGCGACAACGGTGCAAAAGAGCATTTTCTTAAACGTCCATAGACCGACGAGACAGAGCATTCAAGAGCAACGTGAGCGGTCGACTTTCGTCGATTTCGCTGGACAGTCTCACGGGCCCGGGGTGTCGGTAGTTATCCTCTCCGGGAAACGCAGCCAACCATGATTCCCGATTTGCCTTAACGGCCTGAAACGCGACGGCCTCGAGATCGACGATGCTGCGCTCGATGACCAGGGCCAATTTCCCTTTTCGTTCCTCAAGATGCATCAATGGGGCGATGGGAATGCCGATGGGCTCCCAATCCGACAGAGCATGCTCCAGATTCTTGATGGCGGCCATCTGGCCGGTGGCCCCGTTGGCAATCAGACTGAAGACGGTAAGACCCAGATTGTAGGTGTATAAGCAGTCGAAATAGGTGGGATCGCTTCCTCGGCCGTCGTAGCCGTAAAAATGGGTCTGTATTTTGAAGTCGGGAACCGATTTTTTGTATATTTTCTGAATGGGTGGTGGAATCTCCCTGCCTTCCTCCATGGCATCTTCCTTCAGGAGGGCTTGTTTGAGGGTCTTGAGGGAGATGATATCCGCCTTCATCAGGAGGTATTCGCCGTCTTCCCAGTTGGAAAACAGCACATGGCCGTATGTTTCGGGATCCATACCGCCTGCCCTGAGGGTTTTGATAAAGTAGTCCCTGCGGATGCCGATGCGGTAATGCCCTTGTTCCTGAAGAATCTTGAGGTAGTCCTTGACCAGGTCCATTAACACCTTCTCGGTTTCGACCTGTGAGAAGGGAAAATTTCCATGGCTGTCTCTTTCCATGAGGAGGCCTTCCTGGAAAAAGTCCGGAATATCGTTGAACAGGTCCTCATCGCGGGTGTTCCAGACAGTGAAGGCGCTCTCGTCTCTGGACCGTTGGGCCAGGCGCCTCAGGTATTCGAGTTTGTCCGCCAGAAGCGGAAAATCCTGGTGGAAGCTCACGTCGTGGGTTGCGTTGTATTCGGCGATGATGGTATTGAGTTTAACGATAAAAATTTGAATTTCATTGATAAATTCCAGTATGCCCTCGGGGATCACCATTACCCCGTAATTTTTTCCCACTGCCGCCCGCCGGACAATCCCCTCACAGATCACCCGGGAGAGATTGCGGAGCGTCATGCCGTAAGCCGTGTAGTCGATGGTTCCGGTTTTTTCCGCTCGTTCAAGACGGGCCGTGTCGACATAATCGGCCAGTTCTTCCCCGATGAACGTCATGTTGGCATGGGTCTGGAGAGCGACCTCCAGAGCCAGATGACTTGCGACCCGCCCCATGACCTTACAGATATGCCAGTATTTGACATCCGAGCTTCCGTCGGTGCATAGATTCGATATTGCGCCTGCGAAAGCCCTCGCAGCCGAGTGAAAACCGAAAGACATGGCACACAGGACGTTGCCGGCATCGTCTCTGACCTGGATATCCCCGTCGATGGTCTTGGGAACCCCGATAACCTGGATCCCGTCCGCCAACATCTCCTGGGCCAGAAACGCGGCGTTGGTGTTGGAATCATCTCCGCCGACAACCACGAGAGCATTCAGTCCAAGGTGTCTACAGGTTTGTCGGGAAAGTGTCATTTTCTGGGGCGTGTCGATTTTCGTCCGGCCGGTCTTGATCATGGAGAATCCGCCTATGTTGCGGTACCGGTCGACGGTGTCGCGGGTCAACTCGATCGCTTCGTTTTCGATAATCCCGTCCGGCCCCATGAGAAAACCATAGATCGTGCTGTCCGGGTTGGCCTTTTTCGCCGCATCAAAAAGGCCGGCGATGACGTTGTGCCCTCCGGGTGCCGGCCCGCCTGAAAAGACGATGCCGATTTTTCTTGGCTTTTCATAAGATTCCCGATGGGCCGGGTTGTCGGTCTCAACGACACGCTGGACCCGATTGCCGATGATGCCGGACAATTTGGTCTTTGCTTCTCTGTCGATTCGAAAGGTATAGGTGTCGTCAGTTTCCAACGTGGTGTAAGGCGCGTGAAACACCTTGCATTTCGGCGGCTCAAATCCCGTTCGTTCGATGAGGGCCGAGGTGACGTTTCCTGTTGCCCGCCGGGCTTCGGATGTTTCAAGGACGTTTTCAATAGGCGGTGATGTGCTCTCGGGCATCGATTTCCTCCATGGCGTTAGGCATACTCAAGATCCTGCACGATCGACATCTCGTGGGAGATGAAGCGGGCGTTCGTCTATCGCCGTTTCCGCAGATCTTACCGGCAGGGCTTTTACGAGATTCATGAAAATGATAGGCGGCAGACATGACTAAAATACTTGAATATTTTATCCTCTCATAAATATCCTGTCAAGAGTCTTTAAAATTACTACTAAAAATCAGGAAGTTGTGTTATCATCTAACCTCCGACTTTCACAGCCGTATCCTCCCGGCACCGCTTTCCGGTCACCATCATGAAAGTCGAAAGTTGAGTTATCAGTCTCGTATTCGTTCTCAAAAAACCATTTACTTTGTGAGGCGGGCGTTATAAATAGATGTAATCTACTTAAATCATTATCAAGGAGGTTGTCGATGAAGCGAAATTTTCACACTGGAGCGATCTTGGTGCTGGCGTTGTTGATGAGTTCGATTGGGTCCTCGTGGGCGGCGGATATCGATCTGGCGAAAAAATCGACCATTGAACAAATCCTCCAGAAAGGCGAACTTCGGGTGGGCTTCGAGGCGGGCTACATGCCGTTTGAAATGACCGACCAGAAGGGGGAATTCGTCGGCTTCGACATCGACATGGCCAAGATGATGGCCAAGGCCATGGGCGTGAAATTCGTTCCGGTCAACACTGCCTGGGACGGCATCATTCCTTCACTCATTACCGGGAAGTTCGATATCATCATGAGCGGCATGACCGTCACCCAGGAGCGAAATCTGAAAGTGAATTTTGCCGATCCTTATATCGTTGTCGGTCAGGCGATTTTGCTCAACAAAAAGCATGAAGGCGCTATAACCTCTTACAAGGATCTGAACGATTCCAAATACATCGTCACCTCCAAGCTCGGTACGACCGGCGAGCAGGCCGTGAAACGCTACATTCCCAAATGCACCTACAAATCCTTCGAGACCGAGACCGAGGCCGTTCTCGAGGTCATCAACGGCAAGGCCGATGCCTATGTTTACGATCAGCCCAACTGCGTTGTCATCATGGCACAACAAGGCAGCGGCAACCTGGTGTTTCTGGATGAGCCGTTTACCTATGAACCCCTGGCATGGGCTATCACCAAAGGTGATCCTGATTTTTTGAACTGGTTGAACAACTTCCTGCGGCAGGTCAAAAACGACGGTCGATATGATCAGATTTACAACAAATGGATCAAAAGCACCGATTGGTACCAGAACGTGAAGTAATTTCAGATCCTTTACAGGCTCGGACGTGTCTGTCGAGATTCAGGTCCGGAATTTCGCTATCCGGACCTGGGTTGTGATCAGCCGAAACCGCCCAAAAGAAAAACATATAGATGAACTCAACCTTGACGCTTCAAAAGCTAAGGCAGAAAAGATCGTATTTTACATGGGCTACGGTATTTTTTTTGCTGTTGGCCGCCGCCATTGCCGGACTGTATTATGCCGCTGCCCAGATCGATTATGTGTGGCGCTGGTATCGAATCCCCAGATATTTTTATTACCAGGAAGACATTGAAATTCGATCGGAGATTGCCGGGGAGGTAACGGCCATAACGTATGCGGGGGACGGTGTTTCCATCACCGTCAAGGGAGACAACGGGGAAGAAACCTATAGCGCTCCGACGCGGACCGTACAGGTCAGCGACGGCGATCTGATTTTTGTCGGCGACACGCTTGCCTCCTACAAAACGTGGAAGGTTGGCATTCTCCTGTTGGGGTTGTGGATTACCATCAAGGTCAGTCTGATCGCCATTTTTTTCGGAATCCTGATCGGCGTGTTCGCCGGACTCGCCAGGATATCCACCAATCCCGCCTTGAAGTGGAGCGCCATTACATATATCGAACTGATCCGGGGATCGCCGTTACTGGTGCAGATTTTTATCTGGTATTTTGTTCTCGGAACGCTGATCAACACACTTCTCATCAAACAACAGGTCGGCATCACCATTCCGCCCCTGTGGTTCGGCGTTGCTGCCCTGGCATTTTTTACGGGCGCCTATGTCGCCGAGATGGTCCGCGCCGGCATTCAATCCATCCACCGCGGGCAGACCGAAGCGGCCCGATCCCTGGGGATGACTTATGGTCAGACAATGGTCCATGTCATCCTGCCTCAGGCCATGCGTCGTATACTGCCTCCCCTTGCCGGTCAATTCATCAGCCTCATCAAGGATTCCTCGTTGCTGGGGATCATCGCCATACGGGAGCTCAGCAAAGCCACACGAGAGGTGGTAACCACCAGTTTGCAACCCTTCGAACTCTGGTTCGTGTGCGCTCTTCTTTATCTTGTTCTCACCTTTTCGCTTTCCATGTGGGTGCAGTATCTGGAAAGGAGGACCCTGGTATAGTGATTGATGTCAGGAATATATCGAAAACCTTTATCGTTCCCCATGAGGTCCGCGCATTGGTCGATGTCTCGAACACGGTCAAAGCAGGGGAAGTCGTGGTGGTCATCGGTCCGTCGGGATCCGGCAAGAGTACGTTCATTCGTTGCCTGAACCACCTGGAGGTTCCGGACGAGGGGCATATTTTCATTGACGGTGTCGATATTCTGGATCCCAAAACCGACATTAATAAGGTTCGCACGGAGGTCGGCATGGTGTTTCAGTCCTTTAACCTCTTCCCCCATAAGACCGTATTGGAGAATGTCACTCTGGCCCAACGAGTGGTCCGGAAGCGCGGGAAGGAGGAAGCGCTCGACCGGGCCATGATCCTCCTTAAAAAAGTCGGGATCCAGGACAAGGCCAACGTCTACCCGGATCAACTTTCCGGAGGACAGCAACAGCGGGTCGCTATCGCCCGGGCACTGGCCATGGACCCTAAGATCATGCTTTTCGACGAACCGACATCGGCATTGGATCCTGAGATGATCGGCGAGGTGCTGGATGTCATGAAGACCCTGGCCAGGGAAGGTATGACCATGGTGGTGGTGACCCATGAGATGGGGTTTGCACGGGAGGTGGCCGATCGAGTCATCTTCATGGATCACGGTGCCGTCGTTGAGGAAGGGACCCCCGAGCATTTCTTCAGGAATCCGACCCACGATCGGACCAAGCTCTTTTTAAGCCAGATACTCTGATAAGAAACGATATGGCGGCGCGATGAGCGCCGATGCCCGTTCATATTTCACCAGGATCCATTGAACTCTGCTACCCGAGGAGAAAGCCGCTTTGTTTTATGGGATCCGGCCATGTTTGTCTTGACGACATTCGACGTTTATTTTGTTGATGCCGAGGACCTGCCTCCCGGATGGATGAGGCGGGAAGCAAAGCCCTTTTCAAACCACAAACCCGGAGGAGAACCGATATGTATGTTGGCAGGGTCATGCATACAGATCTCGTTACCGTGACGCCGGAAACGCCCGTCGCCGAGGCGCGGGACATTCTCGTCGAAAAAAGTATCGACCATCTTTTGGTGGTCGATAAAAAAGGCCGTCTCAAAGGGATCATTTCCGACAGGGATATCAAGCAGAGTTGGGCCTCTCCGGCGACTTCCCTCAGCGTCCATGAACTGAATTACCTTCTAAGCCGCCTGACCGTCGATATGGTGATGATCCGAAAAATTATTTCTATTTCACCCGACACCACCATCGAGCGGGCGGCTCTTCTCATGCAGGAGAATCGAATTCGGTCGCTGCCGGTCATGGAAGACGATCGACTGGTGGGGATCATCACCACGACCGATGTCATGGGCGTGCTCCTGTCGGCCATCGGTATCGATCAGGATAGCCGACGGTTCGTCGTGCTTGTCGACCGGGACCGCATCGGGAGCGTCGCGGAGATCACGAATATCCTGAAAGAGAAGAAGGTCAACATTTTAAGCCTTTTTGCATGGCCGGACAAGGGGGTCCCGGGGGTGTATCACCTGGTGATGCGGGTGCCTTCGGCAGACGGCGACCGTGCCGTTTCGGCCCTGACGACCGGAGGGTTTAAGGTGTTGACCGGATACGTAAAGGATATCACTCCCTATCTGCCGTCTCCATGAATGTCGTCCGTGTCGCGATTCATCACTACCCCCATTCAAGAGAGGAGATTATGAAAAGAAGAGAATTTATAAAAGTTTCAGTAGGTTTAGGGGCGATCGCAACACTTCAGATGGCCGGCATCAGCTGCAGTGAAAAGCGTGCCGGCGGATCGGTGTCCCTGCCTCCGTTGCCTTACAAGGCGGATGCGTTGGCGCCCGGTATTTCCGCAAGGACGATGTCTTTCCATTACGGCAAGCACCATCGCGGCTATGTTGACAAACTCAATACACTTATCCGCGAAACGTCGCTTGCGAACCTCCCGATCGAGGAGATCATCCGGAAAACCCACGGAAAGACGGACCAGATCGCGGTGTTTAACAATGCGGCCCAGGTTTACAACCATACCTTTTATTGGAACAGCATGATTCCCGGTGGGGGCGGAAAACCCAGGGGAATCCTTGCCGACAGGATCGACGCGGCTTTCGGTGGTTATGATCAGTTCGTTCAAGAATTTACGAACGTGGCGGCCTCACAGTTCGGAAGCGGCTGGGCGTGGCTGGTCCAGGACGAAGCGTCATTGAAGATCGTGGGGACATCCAACGCCGATACGCCCATTACGGCAGGGATGAAGCCGCTTTTGGTCATTGACGTATGGGAGCATGCCTATTATCTGGATTATCAGAATCGCCGGAAGGAGTATATCACGGCTTACCTGAACGACCTGGTCAACTGGAGCTTCGCTGAAAAAAATCTCGTATAATCGACCGATGACACAGCTGATTAAAAAGGCAGGGCCCAAGGCTTTGCCTTTTTCCTTTTCAGCTGGGTTGTTAAACATTCAAGGTGGTCTTCCTGAAAACATCTTGCTCTTAGAGGAAATCAGAGAAACACCGGATAAGCGGGAACTGTGCTTTCCGGAATTTCGGCAGCAGGTTGCGGAATGAGACTTAAAAAAATGGAACTTGTCGGTTTCAAATCCTTTGGTGAGAAATCGGTGATCGCTTTCCCGCCGGGAATTTCCGCCATCGTCGGTCCCAACGGTTGCGGCAAGAGCAACATTGTCGACGCCCTGCGGTGGGCCATGGGTGAAATGAGCGTCAAGCAGCTGCGCGGCAAATCGATGGAGGATATCATTTTCGCTGGTGCGAACGGCAGGCCTCCAATGAACCTGGCCGAGGTTTCCCTGACGCTTTCCAATGAAAACGGGACGGCTCCTGAAGCGTTCAAACATTTTTCGGAGATCATGTTGACGCGCCGCCTCTACCGTTCCGGGGAAAGTCTCTACATGATCAACCGTCAGCCCTGCCGTCTGAAGGATATCCACAATATCTTTCTGGGCAGTGGAATGGGCGCGAAATCCTATGCCGTGATTCAACAGGGCAATATCGGTGCCATCACGGATGCAGGTCCTGAGGAACGACGCTTTTTCATCGAGGAAGCGGCGGGCGTCACCCGATACAAGCAGCGAAAAAAAGAGACCCTCAGAAAGTTGGATGCCACCCATCAGAACCTGTTGCGGGTTCGGGACATCGTGTCCGAGGTCGAACGTCAGATGAAAGGCCTCGACCGGCAGGCCAGGAAGGCCGAGCAGTACCGAAAATATCAGGAAAAGATTCGAATTCTCGACTTGCATCTGTCCATCACAGCGTACGATGGATATTCAGAGCGGATCAAGCAAAACGACGACCGCCTCAGGGGCCTGAAGGATGCCGACATCGCGTATACCACCCGCTTGAACCGATTGAATGCGGCTGTGGAGGAGATCAAGCTTCGGCGGTCGCGCAAAAATCAGGAGATCTCGACACAGCGATCCCATAAATTCGAGCTCCAACGTCGTATCGATCGCGCAGAGAGTGACCTGAGCCATCGCAAGAACGAGATCGATCGCCTGATCCAGGAGGCTGTAAATCTGAGAAAGCTTTACGGGGAACTGGCGTCTAAAAATCAAAAAATCATTGAGGAACGGACGACGGTCGATCAACACAACCAGGCGCTTCGCGAAGAGATCGCACAGATAAAGGATTTGTTGACACAGGAAGAGAAAGGTGCGCTGGCGGTCCGCAACCGGCTCGCGGAACTTCGGGAGGCTGAGGCCCGGTGTAAAAATCATCTGATGACGGTCGTGGGAGAAGAAGCCAAATTTCAAAACATCTGCCGGAACGCCCTCCATAACCAGGAACATTTGAAGCGGCGCTTGAGAAAAATAGATGAGGACGAGGCGCTGGCGTCATCCCGACTCAAAGAGATCGAAACTCAGGCAACCCGGATTCAGGAGTCGCTTTCCCTTTCCCGGAGCGAGATTGGATCCCGGGATCAAAGAATCCTTGAAATCCGTGCATGTATCGACGCGGGGAATCGCACGCTTTCCGATCAGGTCAAGCGCGTTCAAGCGCTTGAGTACGATCGACATCACACGCATTCCCGGCATGCGGCGCTCAAGAAGATGGCGGAAAATTACGAATGGTATCGGGACGGTGTTAAAACCATCATGACGGGTGCCGATCCATCAGAGATTCTTGGCCTGATTGCCGACGTCATCGATCCATCGGCGGGTGTCATACCGGCGATCGAGGCTGTTTTAGGGGAAGCCCTCGAGTATGTTCTCGTCAGGGACGCCGAAGTCGGCGGTGCGGCCATCGATCGCTTACGGGAGGAAAACGCCGGTCGGGGCGGTTTCGTCCCGGTTGCCGCCCTGCGTCAGCCGGATTCATGTCTTCCCGGCGAAACGCCAAACCTGTTATTGAATCACCTCAAGGCTAAATCCGGCTTTGAGGATGTCGTTCACAGTCTTCTGGGGAACGTGGTGCTGACGGATTCCCTGGAAGCGGCGATAGAAAGCCATCGCCGAAATGGAAACGGCGCCACCTTTGTCACCCGGGAAGGCGATGTGGTTTCCCATCACGGGGTAATGATCGGTGGCAGCAGCGACCGCCTCTCGGGCATCCTGATGAAGAAGCAGGAGATGAGCGCTCTGGAAGGTCGCCTCACTGAACTGAATGATGCGCTGGCCGACGCCCGGACCGTCCAGGAGACATTGGAAATCCGGGTCAGAGATTTAGAGAAAAATCTCCATCTGGAAACCGAGGAGAAAAACGAAGCCGTGAAGGCAGCCTTTGAGGCTGAGAAATCCCTGATCAAAGTGACGGAGACGTTGAAGCATGCCGGTCAAACGTTGGAACGCCTGCGAATGGAGCAGGATCAACTTCTGGAAGAGTCGGATCATATTGACGAAGAGATGCGTCGCTGTCATACGGCGTTGTCCCGCACTACGGAAGCGGTCAAGGCCGCTCAAGCGGAGGTGGTCGATATCGAACGGGACACCGCGGCCGTTTCATCGGATTTCGAAGGGGTCGAAGCGAGAATTGTCGATGTCAAACTTCGCTTGACGGCACGGACGGCGGCAATGGAAAATGGTCTCAATGCCGCTCGACGCTTGAAGGAATTTCAGGCCGACGGAGACATTCGGCTGGAGCAATTGCTGAAGGATATCGAAATCAAGGAAGGGAAGCGCCGAGAGATGAAAGCCGGTCTGGCGACGCTGGAATCGTCCTTACAGGGTCTGCATGAGGAGATCCGGCGTTTGGATGAGGTGCTGAAAAGCAGCGAAGCGGATTACGAGGAGACCGAAGCCCTCCTGAGAGCACGCGGTGATTTGATTTCAGAGGTGCAGGGTTTGCGAAATGAGACCGTCGACAAGATTCGGACGATTGAGATGGAACAGTCTCAGCTTCATATCAAGCGGGAGACCGTCGAAAGCCGAGTGGCGGAGCGTTACCAACGTCCTCTGGCAGCCTTTCGTCCCGAACTCGCCGATCTTGATTTGGGTCGCGGCATGACCGTGGACGAAACGGCGGCGGCCCTTGAGGAACTCCGACGGAAGTTGGAGCGGATCGGGGATGTCCATTTGGGGGCCATCGATGAATACAAGGCACTCACCGAACGGCATGAATTTCTGAAGACGCAGCAGGCGGATCTTGTAAAGGCCGTGGATGACCTTCATAAGGTGATCCGAAAAATCAACCGGGTTTCCCAGGACAAATTTCTGGATACTTTCGCCAGGATCAACGAAAAGCTGGAAGAGGTCTTCCCACGCCTCTTTTCAGGCGGTTCCGCCAGGCTGATCCTGACGGAACCGAACGATCCGCTGGAGACCGGCGTAGAATTCATGGTGCATCCTCCGGGGAAGAAGCTGACCCGATTGACGTTGCTGTCCGGCGGAGAGAAGGCCTTGTCGGCCATTGCCTTCGTGTTTTCCATTTTTCTGATCAAACCGGCGTCCTTCTGCATCATGGACGAGATTGACGCCCCCCTGGACGAGGCCAATGTTTATCGTTTCAACGAACTTCTCAGGATCATCGGTGAAAATTCACAGATCATTATGATCACCCATAAAAAGAAAAGCATGGAATTTGCCGATACCTTATTTGGTATCACCATGGAGCAAAAAGGTGTCTCAAGGATCGTTTCGGTCAATCTGGAAGGCCAGGCAGCACCGTTCAACTGAACGTCCTTTCCGGCGCCGAGACCGCCGGCATGTCTGAGCGGCGCACTTTCAGGCATGGACTCAGAGAGCGCCGCCATCGGAATATGCCGCGCCGGTACCGGCGTCCGCCGAGGATATCGTCAATAAATCAAGAAAGACATCGTCAATAAATCAAGGAGGATCGCGTCTGACCATGGGATGGTTTAAAAAGAAAAACAAGCAGGATCAAAAGGACGAAACAACGTCCAGGCCCGTTGAAGGCCAAGCTGATGAGATCGAAAATCGTCATTCACGTGCGGATGTTTCATCTCCGGATCACCGGGACTGCGACCCATCGGATGAGGATGCCGGGAGAAAAAAATCAAAGGGATTTTTTCGGCAGTTGAAACGGGGACTCTCCAAAACCCGGGATGTTCTCACTACCGATATCGACGAGTTGTTTCGCGGCAGGAAAAAGCTGGATGCGGATCTTCTTGAAGAGATTGAGGAACTCTTGATCACATCGGATATGGGGGTTGAGACAACCATGACGCTCATCGATCGGATTTCCAAAAAATCAGGAGGGATATCCAACGCCAAAGAGTTGAAGGCGGTCTTGAAGGCCGAGGTCTGCGCCTTGATGGCCAAGCCCGCTCCGGCAACAGCCTCTCCTCGAAAACCCCATGTCATTATGGTGGTGGGCGTCAACGGCGTCGGAAAGACGACGACAATCGGAAAACTGGCTGCCCGATTCGCCGGCGAAGGCAAGGGGGTCATTATCGGTGCGGCAGACACCTTTCGGGCGGCGGCCGTTGAACAACTGACGATTTGGGCCGAGCGGGCGGGGGTGGATATTGTGAAACATCGAGACAACGCCGACCCGGCGGCCGTGGCTTTCGACAGCGTCGAGGCGGCAACGGCCAGGGGAAAGGATATTGTCATTATCGATACGGCCGGGCGACTTCATACCAAAGTCAATCTTATGGAGGAACTCAAGAAAATCAAGCGTGCCGTCGCCAAGAAACTCCCCGACGCACCCCATGACATCTACCTCGTCATCGATGCCACAACCGGCCAGAACGCCCTGTCCCAGGCAAAGCTTTTCAACGATTCCATGGGAATCACCGGTTTGATACTGACGAAGCTGGACGGCACCGCCAAAGGCGGGGTCGTGATCGGTATCTGCAACACCCTGGATATTCCCCTGACCTATATCGGGGTTGGCGAAGGCGTGGATGACCTGCAAAAATTCGATCCCGAACAATATGCAGAGGCGCTCTTTAGTTGATATTCAAGAATTTGTAAGCCATGATTGTTGTAAATCCTTAGGCGAAGGCGATCCATAGACAAGAAGTTGAAAAAAGTGTTGATTGAAGCGGTTTTAGGTTGACAACCCCAACAAGCTACTGTATTCAGCTGACAATTGCAGTGCTTAAATGAAACGGCGGACAAGACGGTGTTCAATCAACACGGGGGGCAAGGAGACAGCACATGACAAAAGCGGATTTGATCGAAAAAATTGCTGAGGATACCGGTATCTCTAAAGCAATGGCGGCAAAGGCTCTGGAGTCGTTCATCGAGGGTATCGGTCAGGCCCTCAAAAAAAAGGACGGGAAGGTGACCCTGGTTGGATTCGGCAGCTTTTCCAAGATCCGACGGAAAGCCCGGAAGGGCCGCAATCCACAGACCGGCGAGGCGATCCGAATCAAGGCCTGCAACGTCGTGAAATTCCGGCCCGGCAAAAAACTCAAGGACGCCGTTTGACGACATAAAGAACGGAGAAGGGTTTATAGAGACACCGAAATTCCAAGAACGACCCAATAAAGAACGACCCAATAAAGATCAGAAGCTTTCCCCAGCAGGTGTGCCTGTCCGAACATCAGCCCGACAGGCACTTGTCTTGAATATTCGTCAATAGATGATCTTAAAATCGATGAATCCCTCCCGCGCCTCATCCCATTTGACGTCGATATCATCGACACGGGCGCTGGGGGATCCTTTTTTACACCATTCCAGCATGGCGGCGACCGCTTCCTGGGTGCCTTCGAAAACCGCTTCCACCGTTCCCTCCGGCCGATTTTTCACCCACCCCTTGATCCCGTGAGCGACGGCGGCCCGATGGGTTTCCGCCCGAAAGAACACGCCCTGGACCTTTCCTGAAATAATGACATGAGCTCTGGTGCCTTTCATTTTTCCTCCCTATGTTTCCGAGGTATACAGGGACAGACGCCCTGAACCGTTTTTCGTCAGCCCGGTTTCGGATTCCTGCGATTACAGAAGGTTTTGCAGGTCCGACTCGTCGATGATTTCAATCCCCAGCGTCTTGGCTTTGGCCAACTTGCTGCCGGGATTGCTGCCGACAACGAGGTAATCCGTCTGCCGGCTGATAGTCCCGGCCACTCTGCCGCCCGCGGCTTCTATGCGTGCTTTTGCTTCTATGCGGGTCATGCTTGCAAGGGTTCCGGTCAGAACGAATGTTTTGCCCACCAGGCGGCCCGATGCCGGATCATCCGTCATTATAAGAGAGACACCGCTTTTCAGCAATCGCTGAACAGCTTCCTGGTTTTCCTTCTGGTCAAAAAAATGCCGTACAGCGCCGGCAATCTCCAATCCGATCCCGTCGATCCGGGCCAACTCTTCGGTGGATGCCGCCGTGAGACGGTCAAGGGTTTTAAATTGTCGGGCCAGGATTTCGGCGGTGTTTTCACCGACATGACGGATGCCAAGGGCATATAGAAAACGGGAAAGGGGAAGGCGCCGACTGGCTTGAATGGCCTTGACCAGATTTCCGGCGGATTTGGGTCCCATTCGATCGAGCTGCGACAAGACAGCTTCATCCAGATGGAAAATGTCCGCATAGGAGCGGATCAATTGTCGATCCACCAACTGGTGGATAAGCTTACTTCCCAGTCCATCGATGTCGAAGGCGCTTTTGGCGGCAAAATGACGGATTTTCCCCTTGATCTGGGCTGGACAGTTGACGTTGATGCATCGGGTGACAGCCTCTCCTGGAATGCGTTTTGCCTCAGCGCCGCAGATCGGACAGGTCCGGGGCATGTCAAAAGGAAGTTCATTCCCGGTCCTCAGGGATGCAATGACCTTGACCACCTCCGGAATGACGTCTCCGGCCCGTTGGACCAGCACCGTATCGCCGATGCGAACGTCCTTGCGGCGAACCTCGTCCTCGTTATGAAGGGTGGCGTTGCTGACGGTCACGCCGCCGATCGCGACGGGTTCGAGTCGTGCGACGGGGGTGAGTGCCCCGGTGCGTCCGACCTGGATGTCGATATCGAGTACTTTTGTGGTTTCCTGAACGGCGGCGAACTTATAGGCGATGGCCCAGCGCGGCGCCCTGGCCTTGTCCCCCAGCCGCTGCTGGAATTCAATGCGGTCAACCTTGATGACCATGCCGTCGATGGCGTAGGGCAATTCGTGGCGGATCCGCTCCAATTCATGGAATCGGTTGAGAACCGCCTTGAGTCGGAGACCGTTTCGCACAAGTGGATTGACCGGAAACCCCAACTGTTTCAGGGCGAGAAGCAGTTCTCCGTGGGAATAAACCCTGAGGCCGTCGACATTTCCGATGCCGTAGACGAAGAATTTGAGAGGGCGTCTTGCCGTCACCTGAGAGTCGAGCTGCCGAAGGGAGCCCGCCGCGGCATTCCTGGGATTGGCGAACACAGGGAGCCCTTCTGCCGCGCGTTCGGTATTGAGCTGTTGAAAACCCCCGACATCGATGAAAACTTCTCCGCGCACTTCGATTCGTCGGGGGATGTCCCCCGAGCCCCGACTTAAAAGGATCAACGGGAGGGATCGGATGGTTCGAGCGTTTTCGGTGATCACCTCGCCGGTGATCCCGTCACCCCGGGTCGAAGCCATGACCAGTCTGCTGTCTTCATAAACCAGCTCGACGGCTACACCATCCATTTTGGGTTCGGTGACGTAGAGAACTTCGTCCGGAATGTCCAGCAGGCGTTTGACCCGGGCGTCGAATTCAATCACGTCCGCATCGTTGAAGGCATTGTCGAGGCTCAGCATGGGGACGGAGTGGCGCACCGTGGCGAATTTGGAGAGGGGTGGCGCGCCTACCCGCGCGGTGGGCGAGCCGGGATCCGCCAATGCCGGATAGGCTGTCTCCAGGTCGATGAGCTCCTGCATCATCCGGTCGAATTCGGCATCGGATATCTCCGGATCATCCAGAACATGGTACCGGTGGTTGTGGTAGTGGATGGCCTGCCTGAGCGCTTCGGCCCGACGGACAACGGATTCTGGAACATTCGGGACTACAGGGGATTCTGGCATAGGTCTTTCATCGCCTCGATGAGCGTTTGGCGGCTTTCGCGGAACCGGTCGAGCTTGAAGCCGGGCTTCCAGGAAAGGGTCGTCAGTTCGTCGGAAACCACGAGGACGGCCCCAATCTGAATGCCTCGGTAGCGTCCTGCGGTGAAGAGGGCCGAGAGTTCCATTTCCACTGCCAGAGCGTTTCTGGCCTGAAATTCGGTCACTTTTTCGGGCGTTTCCCGGTAAATGGCGTCGGTGGACCAGACCAATCCCTCCAGAAAATCGCAGCCCCGGCCCGTCAGAACGGTCTTGATTCTTCGGTTCAGTGTTTCTGACGGACGGGCGGTGTCCAGGAGCGATGCGTCGTATCCCAGTGAGGTTCCTTCGTCGATGATGGCTCCGGTGGGGACGATGATGTCGCCGATGGTCGCTTTTGGAGAAATGGCGCCGCACCATCCCATAAAACAGATCTCCCGGGCGCCCCAGGCGATCAAAGGCTCCAGGAGCATGACCGCGTAAGGGGCGCCGACCACCGGACCGATGACGGCATACCGCGCATCGGCGTCCAGGAACAGGCGGCTCATCAATAAGCGGCTCGGGTGCTCCGCGGCGGGAAGGATGCGAACCAGACGCTCGAAGTCGGGTCCGCTGCTGATCATCATCGCAAGCGGGCCGAGTTTTGGGGACTTTCGTCCGACGATCGGGCGGACAATGGCGGTCTTCGAGTTCTTCAAAGGCGCTTCAGACGGGTCCGGAAAGGTTTGACAGTTCATCCTTGATTTCGTCGATGGTGTCATAGAACCAAAGAATATCTTCGATGGAAAGGCGGCCGGCCTTGACCGGCGCCCGTTCCGTTCCGTCTTTTTTTGTCAGGATCCGAGGACCGATCTGTACCTTGGGTTCCCCATCTCCATATTGGTTGATGGTTACGATCAAACCGGTTTCTTCACATTTCCATTTCTTCAGAACTTTGTCTTTCGAGGGATCAAAAGCCATAACAACTCCTCAATACGGTGTTTGTTTCATGTGCTCAACTTTCGACTTTCGTAGGCCGTTTCCTCCCGGCACCGCTTTCCGGTCACCATCATGAAAGTCGAAAGTTGAGTCATGTGGATATTTTGGAAAAATCGGCGAATCGTTCAAACATCTTTGCAATCTTTCGGAGCAGGGCAAGGCGGTTGTTGCGGCGCCCGATATGATCCGTCATCACCATAACGCCGTCGAAAAAGGCGTCCACCGGGTTCTTGAGGGATGCAATATCGAGGAGCGCCTCCTCGAAGCGGCCTTCCGACAACCGATGTTGAACACGGTCGTTTACGGTCTTGAAGGCGGAGAAAAGCCCGGATTCGCTATCGTGTTCGAACAGGCTTTCGTCCACTCCGGAAAGATCGGCTCCCTCGGCGTCGCTTTTTTTGATGATGTTCACAACCCGCTTGAAAGCCGCCGCCAGAAGATCGAAGTCGGTTTCGGCCTTGAGTTTCTCGAGAGCCGCAACGCGTTTCCAGACATGGGGAATATGATCGATGGAGATGTCGGTCACCGATGCGATAACGTCCCTGGAATAACCGTCCTCTTCAAGGATGTGTGCCATACGTCCCTTCAGGAATCCGTAGACCGCGCCGGCGGTCTCTTCGGCAGGCCGCGTACTCACGTCGGCGAAGGCGGCTACACTTCGATCAATCAGTGCTTCCAGGGAAAACGAGAAGTCGTAGGCGTTCATGATCTGCAGGATCCCTATGCCTTGACGTCTTAAAGCGTAGGGGTCGGAGGCGCCGGTGGGGGCCAACCCGATGCTGAAGCACCCGCAGATGGAATCGATCTTGTCGGCGACGGCGAGCGTCGCACCGGTCGGTGAAGAGGGTAGGGGCCCCCCGGAGTATGTGGGGCGATAATGTTCTTCAATGGCCGTCGCCACCGCATCCGGCTCTCCGGCGAGCGTGGCGTAGATGCGTCCCATGATGCCTTGGAGTTTGGGGAATTCGATCACTACCTGGCTGACCAGGTCTGCTTTGCATAGCCGGGCTGCCCGGGAAACGTCCGCCTTGAGGTCGCCATCAAGGACAGTGGTGTCGGCGATGAATTCGGCCAGTTGCTGAACGCGCCGGCATTTGTCGTAAACGGAACCCAATTGGGCCTGAAAAAGAACCTTTTTCAGCTTCTCGACCCATTTCTCCATGGGAGTGGCCGTATCCCCTTTGAAGAAGAAATTTGCGTCGGAAAGTCGGGCTCGGATGACGCGTTCGTGGCCGGTGGTTACCAACGCCATATCCCGCGCTCGAGTATTGTTGACAACGATAAAACAGGGCAGGAGTTTCCGTTGATCATCCACCACTGCAAAATATTTTTGATGTTCTCGCATGGCGGTGATGAGTACCTCGTCCGGAACCTCCAGAAAGCGGTCGTCGAATCTGCCGACCGAAACCACCGGAAACTCGATGAGATTCTTGACCGTATCAATCAGTTCCGCATCCGGGAGAATGACGCCGCCCAACGCCTTGGCCGTCCGGGAAATTTCCTCTGCGACGTGTTTTCGGCGCTCGTCAAGATCCGCTATCACGTCCGCGCGTCTCAACGCATCGATATATTCGCCGGGATGATTGATCCGGATCTTGCCGGGGTGCATGAAACGATGTCCACAGGTTTGGTTTCCGCTTTGTACGTCTCCGTAAACAAAGGGGATGACATCATTGCCGAGAAGGGCGAGGATCCACCTGACGGGACGGGCGAAGGTCACGTTCAGTTCACCCCATTTCATGCTTTTGGGGAAGGGTATCGCTGCTATGACGTCCGGTAGTATGCCGGACAGAATTTCCCGGGTAGGGCGGATCGTCTCGATCTTATCGGCGCAGAGATAACTCCCTTTGTCCGTTTCCTTGATGCGGAGGTCGTCAATGGAAACCCCGGCTTTTTCGGCGAATTTGACGGCGGCCATGGTCGGCTTCCCGGCATCGTCGAAGCCGATCTTCCGCGGGGGGCCGGTCAGTTCCGTCACGAGAGGTGTCTGAGCGGCCGCCACATCGACGATTTCAACGGCAAGTCTTCTCGGGGTGCCGTAAACGATTGCGGCGCCGTGTGTGATGCGGGCATGGGTCAGCTGCCCCGTCATCAATGCGGAAAAGGCCTGCAAGGCGGGCTCGATATAGCCGGCCGGGAGTTCTTCCGTTCCGATTTCAATTAATAACGTATCCATTTTTATCCCTTTTGCAGTAACGGGAAACCCATCTCTTCCCGTTGTTTCAGGTATGCTTTGGCACAGGCCCGGGTCAGATTTCGTATTCTCGCGATGTATCCGGTCCTTTCGGTCACGCTGATGGCACCGCGGGCATCCAGCAGGTTGAAGGTATGAGAGCATTTCAGACAGTATTCGTAAGCGGGAAGTACCAGGGATTGTTGAATGATGCGCTCGGCTTCGGCCTCGTAAGCATTGAAAAACCTGAAGAGCATGTCAACGTCGGCCACCTCGAAATTGTAGGTCGATTGCTCTACCTCCTGCTGGTGATGGACGCGACCGTAAGTGATTCGGTCATTCCATTTCAGATCGTAAACATTGTCCACCCCTTGTAGATACATGGCGATGCGCTCGAGACCATACGTCAGTTCCACCGGAATGGGATGAAGCTCGATGCTGCCGCAAAGCTGAAAATAAGTGAACTGAGTGATTTCCATACCGTCCAGCCAGACCTCCCATCCCAGGCCGGACGCACCCAGGGTAGGGGATTCCCAGTCATCTTCCACGAACCGGATATCGTGCTCCAGGTAGTCGATACCCAGGCGCTTCAGACTTTCCAGGTAGAGCGCCTGAATGTCATCCGGAGAGGGTTTCAATATGACCTGATACTGGTAGTAATGCTGCAGCCGATTGGGATTTTCACCATATCTTCCGTCCGTCGGACGCCGTGACGGCTGAACGTAGGCAACGTTCCACGGCTCCGGCCCGAGTGACTTCAGAAGGGTATTGTGGTGAAAGGTCCCGGCACCTACCTCCAGATCGTAGGGCTGGGTCACGACGCATCCCTTTTGCCCCCAATAGGTATTGAGTGATTGAATAATATCCTGAAAATTCATTATGTTACCTCATTGAATGGTCGTTTGATATCAGCCGCTCGCCCCCGGTCCGGAATCTTGGATCACCCGGCACTGAAAACGGTGCAACGTCGGGATGGGTTTTGCTATCGACAGCTGTACAGGAGGCCGTCCGAATCGATTTTCACATCCAGGAGACGAGCGTCCTGCCGTTCGGTCAGGATCTTTTCCCACACATCCCTAAGCCTGTCAATATGTGCCGTTTGCCCCAACGCCCACATGCATCCCCCGCCGCCCGCGCCGGTAAATCGGGCGCCGCAGCCTTCCTCCCGGGCGGCGTCGGCAAGTCTGTCCGCAGTAACGTCCATAACCTCGGGGGTCATCTCTTTTCTGATCAGGGTTTCACGGTTCATGGCTTCGACGGCATCCTGAATGTCCTGCCGTTTGAGCGCATCGGTGAATTTTTGCGTGCAATGGATGATTTCCGCCCACCGGTCTCGGTTGTTTCCGGATATGAATGCCTTTACCCAACTCTGATTGATGTTCTTCGACTCGTGAGGAATCCCGCAGTAGGCAAGCAGGAGATGGTTTTCAAAATCCTGGAGGGCGCTCTTCCTGAAGATGGCGTCCTTTTCGAACACAGCCTCCTTGACACGCCCATGCCACCGCCAGGCGTTGATCCCGCCGTAGGCCGCGGCCAATTGGTCCTGGAGGCCGCAGGGAACGCCGGCGACGCTTTCCTCCAGGGCATGGGCCAGAATTGCGATCTCACGGCGGTAGAGTTGCCGGGAAACGCCGATGCGGGTGAGAACGTTCGAAAATGCCGCAATAAGGGCGACGGCGGCGACGGACGAACCGCCCAGTCCGCTTCGTGGAGGAGAGGTCGAGTCTATCCGGATGTGGACGCCTTCGGCTTGGAAATAGGCTGCGATGGCGAATATCAGACCCATGGGATGGTCAAAAGGAGCGCTGTCGACGGGGTACTCGGCATCGGCAAAGCCTGTTGACGAGACCTTGACCACGGGTGCATCATAGGGCAGCAGTCGGACGTGCGTTCTCAGGTCTATCGCGATGTTGAACGTCGACGGGTTGAGGTGACGAAGCGGATAATAGAAGGTGCTGATATCCAAGGTGCCACCCATGTCGATTCGACAGGGCGCGGAGGTCTTCACCGATTCCGATTCCAAATAACGCTTCAGATTAACCGACATGATAACTGCATCCTTCCTTTTTTCTATTCCGAATATGTTTGAGAAACACCAGACTCCGGGGGGCATGCCCAAGATGATGGGGGAGGAACGCCTCGAGAAAACAAGCGCATTCTTCCAGTAAATCCCGGGTGAACCGGATCCGTGACGCTTTGAGGATATCCGCCGTTTCCAACCAGAGCAAAATCTTGACCGCCCCCTTTGAAAGCCGGTACGGCCCGAGGGTTCGTGAGACGCAATCCCCGCAGATCAAGCCGCCGGATAAGATGTCGACGGCAAGCCCACGGGGAGAGACGTCATCGAGGTGTGTCCTGCAGGTCTGACAATGGGTCAATTCCGGGAAAAACCCGGAGAGCCTGGTGAATTTCAGCTGGAAAAGCACATGGAGAACCGCTTTGTCCATCATGTCCCGGTCGAGCGCGGTTAGAGCCTGGTGGAGAAGCGGATAGCCGTTGGGTTTCTGGACGGCGCCTTCCTCCGGGACGATGCCGGCTATTTCGCTCCAATAGCTGGCATAGGCCGTCTTACGAAGATCGGTGCGGATTGTTGCCAGAGGATCCACCAGGACAGCCTCGGAGAGCAACGAAAGGTTGCCGGATCTGGTTTTCAACACGACCTTGAGCACGCTGAGGGGCTCAAGCGTACCCGAAAAGCGTCGGGCGTCTTTTCGGGCGGATTTGGCGAATACGGAGATCTTGCCGTGGTCCGGCGTGAACAACGTCAGGATCAAGTCATGATCGCCGTAAGGGATTCTCCGGAGCATGATTGCCGATGTGGAAAAATTCTCCATTTTCAACTTTTTGAAAAAACAGGAAAAATAACCGAATGCTGTCGCCCCGGTTTAACGGATAATCTTGATCAGGGATTTTTCCCTCAAATCTGAAAGCCAGGATTGAAATTCCTTGTTGACGACTTCGTTGTAAAGCTTTTCTTCGATCTCCGGTGCAGCTTCTTCAAGGGATCTCCCCGGGGAGTTGGTGATGTTTTCGATATAAAACAGCTGATATCCCTGGGGTGTTTCCAGAATATCGGTGATATCGCCGGCGTCCTTGTCGGCGAGAATGGACTGAAGCGTCTCGTTGATTTCTCTGAATTCAAACTCTCCGAGATATCCCCCCTTTTCGGCCATGGGCGATTCCGAATGTCGTCCGGCCAGGTCGGCAAAGGATTTTCCCGCAAGAAATTCCTCTCGGATGGACGCCATTTTTTCTCTTACAGCCGCTTTTTCGGCCTCATCGGCCAGTGGAGAGACCGTCAGGATAATGTTTCTGAGGTGATATTTTTTTTCGAAACGATACTCATCGGCATGGGTTTCGAAATAATCGGCGATGTCGTCTTTGGTGATCACGATTTTGGATTTGACTTCCAGATTGACCAACTTGGTCCTGAGGATCTGCTCTTTTACACGCGTCCGGTATTCGGGGAGGGTCATCCCCTGCTGTTTGAGGGCCTCGATCAGGTCTTCTTCGGTTCTGAACCCCCGTTCCTTGATCCGTTCGACGGCGTTGTCGATCTCTTTTTCGCTCACCGTGATATTGAGCCGTTTGATCTCCTGGTCGGTAAGCTTCTTGTCGATCAACTGGTTGAGAACATCCTCCCTCAGTTTGTATTGTGCCGCGATTTCCTGATCCCCGGTGTACCCAAGAGCGTGCATACGCTCCAGATAAGGGATCATTTCCCGGTTCAGTTCATACAGGGAAATCACATCATCATTAACCACCGCGGCGATGCGGTCGATGATCTTGGATTCCGCCCGGGCGTCCGATGTGCCGACGATCAGCAGATAAAGCCCAACGAAGACGGCAAGGTATACCCCACACCCGATAAACCGTTTGCAGGGAATGATTTTTTCTTTGAACATTTGTGTCTCACTTGGATGAAATTGTCGGTTGCCGGTTAAGGATATGGTGCACTGCCGCGTCATTGACGTCGACAGGATATTTCCGCCGAAGCTTCCTGATCCAGGAAGGATAGGCGGCTTCCACACCGTCTCTTTGTAATCGTTCTTCCGTCTTTCTGTCAACATCGGCGACTCCGGGAGCAACGATTTCCGGGATAGCGATATCCTTTTGGAGCAGTTTGTCGATGAGCAGCCGTGTTTTCAGCTCGTTACGCCAACTCCGGAAGGAAACGGCGGATTCCAGAAGGGTCTTTTCGAATTCCCCCGGCGGATAGGCTTGTTGAATAGCCTGAACGGCGGCCTCCGTCTCCTGGGGCGATATACGGATTCCCGTCTCCCGCGCTCTCTCCAGCATGACGGCCCGAATCATGAGTTCCTTGAAAATATCCTGTCTGACCTGCTTCCACAACACGGGATCTGCGATAGCATCGCCGTAGGCGATTTTCTGAAAATCGAAGGACTGATCGAAATCTGCTTCGGTCAGGACGGTCCCGCCGATTCGAATGAGATACGCCGACGTTTCGGTTGGATTTTCCGGGGAGCATCCAACGCACGAACATTCAAGAGCGATGATGAATATGAGAAAAAGAAGGGGATTCGCTTTTAGGCGGGATTTCGGAGCCATGCCTCACTTGTGTTTCTTGTACTTGGGGTTACAATCAAAAAAACATTGTGGAACCGGAATTCGACGGCGTCCTCGTGTTGACGTTTCCATTGCGGAGGGGCCGGGTGTGCTTCCTGCGGTATCCGGAAAAGGATGGCGGGCGATGTCCTTCTCCCGTCTTCAGGCATGAAGGCTCAGACGGCATCCGGCATTGTGACCTGAACACCAGCGGTTGTTCGCGGTTCGCCGGAGGGTCGAATCGTTCAGCCGTTAACACGCCGGGTAATTTCTTTCAAGATATTTTTTGTTTGGGTCAGCCGGCTGCCGATGGAATGGCCGGAAAGCTTCACTTTCAGGATCTGGTCAGGCGTAAAGGTGAATCGGTCGGACCGTTCGGTGATCAGGTCTACTATACCGAAGGGATTTTTCTGGTGCGCTTCGGAAAAGTGGATTGACAGCGCGTTTTCCAGAAAATCGAGGCGCTTGACGCCGGCTTTTGTCGCAAGGATTTTCAGCATCATCTTGAGAAGAAGGTTTCCGGTTTCATCGGGCATGGAGCCGAAACGATCGATCAATTCCGTCCGAAAATCGGAGATCTCCTTCAGGGTGCTCATCTTTGACAGGCGCCGATAGGTGTTCAAGCGCTGATCAATATCCGGGATATAACCCTCGGAAATGAAAAAGGACATGGGAATGTTGATTTCCGGCTCCAGGGGCGTCGATATCGGCTCTCCTTTCAACTCGGCGACGGCATCCTCCATCAGCTTCAGAAACATGTCGTACCCGACGGCGGCGATATGACCCGACTGGGAGGCGCCTAAAATGGTGCCGCCGCCTCGGATTTTCAAATCGCTCATGGCGATCTGGAACCCCGATCCCAGATCACTGTGCTCCATCAATACCTTCAGGCGCTTCTGTGCGTCTTTGCTGAGGCTGCTCTCTTCCGGAATGAAGAGATACGCGAAGGCCTGCTCCTCGCCCCGTCCGACACGTCCTCTGAGCTGATAAATCTGGGCAAGGCCCAAACGATCGGCGTGGTTGACCAGGATGGTGTTGGCCGCCGGGACGTCGAGACCGGATTCAATGATGGTCGTGCAGATCAGCATATCGATTTCCTGGTAGAGAAAGCGCAGCATGACTTTTTCGAGAAGATCTTCACCCATTCTGCCGTGGGCGATGTCCAGGCGGGCTTCGGGAACGATTTTTCTGAGCCGATCCGCCATCCGGTCAATGGTTTGGATGTTGTTGTGAACAAAGAAGATTTGTCCCTTCCGCTTCAGTTCCTTCCGGACGGCGTCCCGGATAATGCTGTCTTCGAGTTCCGAGATGTAGGTGATGATGGGCCGGCGCTGCTCCGGTGGGGTCGAGATGACGGAGATGTCGCGGATTCCCGTCAATGACATGTGCAGTGTTCTCGGAATAGGGGTGGCGGTCAATGCCAGCACGTCCACGGTGCTTCGAAAGGATTTCAGCCGTTCCTTGTGCTTGACCCCGAAACGCTGTTCCTCATCGAGAATGATCAACCCCAGGTCTCTGAAGGCAATGTCTTTCTGAAGCAGTCGATGGGTTCCGATCACGATATCCACGCTGCCGGCGGCAACGCCTTCGACGATCGTTCGCTGTTCCTTCATCGAGCGAAACCGGCTCAGGCATGCGATGTTGATGGGGTAGTTCTGAAACCGTTGGGAAAAGGTTTCGAAATGCTGTTCCGCCAACACTGTTGTGGGCACCAGTATCGCCACCTGTTTCTGGTTGAAAACGGCCACGTAAGCGGCCCGAAGAGCGACCTCGGTCTTGCCGTATCCCACATCCCCGCAGATGAGGCGGTCCATGGCGGTTTCTCTCCGCATATCATCGAGCACATCCTCAATGGCTCTGGTCTGGTCAGGGGTTTCGTCAAAAGGAAATCCGGCTTCAAATTCCGCGAGATCAACGGTGGCCAGGTTGAACGCGAATCCTTTGTTTACTGAACGTTCCGCATAGATGTTCAGCAGATCTCCCGCGATCTTCTCGACCGATTTCTTGACGTTGCTTTTGACCGCGTTCCATGAGTTTCCACCCATTTTGTCCAGAATGGGTTCGATACCGTCGATGCCCATATATTTCTGGATCGCGTTCATGCGGTCCACCGGCAGATAAAGCTTGTCGTCATCCTTGTAGAGGATCTCGAGAAAATCGTTGGCCATCCGGTTGAGGGTCAGCTTTTTAAGCCCTTGATATCGGCCGATGCCGTGCTCCGAATGGACGACGAGATCACCGGTTTTCAGTTCCTCCAGGGAGAGCAGCTCTGTCCGGACCTTTCGGGGAGGCGTCTTTCTCCTGGGGGCGGAGGGGCCGAAAATATCCTTTTCCGCAACGACCGAAAAAGCCTCCGAAGGCCATGTGAATCCGGACGAAAGCCGGCCCTTGAGAAGGTAGACCCCGCCCTTGACTTTTCGTGTTTCCGGGAACGCCTCCAGCGAGGTGGGCGCGATGCCGTAAGGGGCGAGAAGGGCGGTCAGCCGTGAGGCGCGGGCTTTGTTGTCGCAGACGAAAACCGTTGTCAGATCATTTTTCCGCTGTTCACCGATCCAGTCCGGCAAGGGAGAAAAGGGCTGTTCGCTTTCCCTGGTGCGAACGAGCTTTTCCCTGAAGAACGTCGTGTCCGATATGGAAAAATGGTATCGAGCCGCCATGTCGGAACCGGAAGAGGCGGTGAGCGGCAGAAGTCTCAAATCCAGACGACGCCTGCCGGCGAGACGCTCCCGGATGTCCGCCCATTCGAGATAGAGTTCCCGGGGCGCCACGCATATCCTGTTGTCGGCATTCGCCGCGGCGAAGCTTTCCGCGGCCTGGGTAAGAGCCTCCTCTGCCGCGGTTCTGAGCTCCGCGGGCTCGGCCAGGACAAAGAGCGTGTCGGGGGGGATGTATTCGAAAAGGGTGTCCAGCCGGGGGTAGACGAGGGGCAAAAGTCCTTCGATTCCCGGGAAATGCCCCTTCGTTTTGATGTTGTCGATAAGCTCCCGGGTGCGACCGGCAGGGATGTTCAGCCGGTTTGCCTGCTTCCGGATTCCGGCGATGATATCGTTGATTTTATCCGGTTTCAGGATGGCTTCCTTTGCCGGAAGGATGACGACCTCCTCGACCGCATGGCGTGTGCGTTGGTTTGTGGATGAGAAAAAACGGAGAGATTCAACGAGGTCGCCGAACATTTCGATGCGGACCGGCTCTGGATATGTCGGCGAAAAGATGTCGATGATGCCGCCTCTCACACAAAAATCTCCCGGTTCCTCCACTACTGCTGTTTGCGTGTATCCCCCGGCGATCAATTTGGCCGTTAGCTGATCCCGATCCAATTCCTCCCCAACCATGATCAGCTCGGCGAAATCGGTGAGTGCAGATTTTGGGATCAGCCTTCGTTGCAAGGCGTCGATGGTCGTTACCATGATGTGGGGGAGCCGATCGACGGTCTGTCGATAAAGGGTTCGAAGGCGTTCCGCCGTGGTGCTGTTGTGGTAAGCAACAAATTTGAAGGGCGACAGGTTGTAGGGTGCGAAATAGAGCAGATTCTGGTCGGTGTCTCCGAAGAAAAACGAAAAATCCTCGATGAACCGCTCCGCATCCCTGGCCGAAGGCAGAACGACCGTGATGGGGACCGGTTTTTCCCGGAAGATGCGGCCGATCAGATAGGCCTTGCAGGGGGCGGGAAGTCCGGCGCATTCGGCGGCGGTGTTTTTGCCGATGCGTGAGATGATGGTATCGATGGAAATTTTTTCTTGATTTTGTTTCATAAGCATATTAATAGAGAGCTTCCTATGCCGACGTAGCTCAGCTGGTAGAGCAGCTGATTCGTAATCAGCAGGCCAGCGGTTCAAATCCGCTCGTCGGCTCCAATAAAATATTCAAAGCCGTTTCGAGAATATATCGCTCAAAACGGCTTTTTTTGTTCTTTTCTCTGCGCCCATCCCACTGTGCCGCCCATCTCTTTCCCAGAATCTATACCATAAAACAAATGGGAGTCAAAGGCAGACATATCCCTCTTCAGGTAATCTCCCGAAATGCGGTATGGGTGTCCATACGATCGATGGGTATGATGAATCCGGAATCAGGATGATGGGTTCGAAGAAACTGTTGCATTTGAAGAAAAGATAACGGAAAATTAAAAATGTTGGCGTGAGCAAAGAGGATACTCAACTTTCGATTTTCATAGGCCGGCACCGGGAGGATACGGCCCACGCCCCACGCGGTTTCGTTCAAGTGCCGCTAAAGCTTGCTCCGGGCGGCCCGGAAACTCGCTTGCGCTCAAACAGTCCGGGCCGCTGATCCGCCGCGGCGCTCAAGCGGCACTAAAACTCACCGCTGAAGGGGCGCGGACCGTATCCTCCCGGCACCTGTATCCGGTTACCATCATGAAAGTCGAAAGTTGAGGAGGGTATTGAAATGTGATCCAACGGACGGCGTTCAGGCCTCCAGCGGATATGTGCGTTCTCCCGGGCGGGCATCCGACAGGTCAAATCTTTGCGGTCCTGGGTGGCACCGCCGCAACATAGAGGAAGGATCTTTGCATTGGTTCAAAAAACGACGGAATTGGTGGCGAACTGGGAAACGCTGCAGCGGATTTTCATACGTCCGGAAGACGAAGCCTCCCGCAGGGCCTTGGTTAAATACATGGAGCAGATCCTTTTCGGTCTCCATGAATTTCTCAGGAAGCATGTCGGCATTACCCGGGAGGCGAGTCTGGAAGAACTTTCCGAAAGGTTCAAGGAAAGCCGGATCTCCGGCCATCCCCAGAAGAAGCTGGCCGACGTCATCAAAGGGATTATCGAGAATATCGCCCCCCATGCGGTCAATGTGGCCTCCCCCTATTTTATCGGTCACATGACATCAGCCATTCCGTTCTTCATGGTTCACCTTCATACCATTACGGCGGCGCTCAACCAGAATGTCGTCAAGATCGAGACATCCAAAGTCGTCTCCATCATCGAACGTCAGGTTCTGGCCAAGCTGCATCGGCTGATTTATGCCAACAGCGGGGCTTTCTATGAGGCCCATATTCAATCTCCCGAAAGCACCTTCGGCGGATTTCTCCACGATGGGACCCTGGCCAATCTGACCGCCATGTGGGTGGCGCGGAACCGTTGTTTTAAACCGAAAGAAGGGTTCAGGGGCATCGAAGCCGAGGGGATAGCCGCAGCCCAGAAGGTTTACGGCGTCGACCGAAGCGTGATTCTGGTCTCGGGGCTTGCCCACTATTCTCTTCGGAAAGCCGGCGGGGTTCTGGGTATCGGCAACGAGAACGTCATTCGCGTAGCGTCGGGAAGGCGCAACCGGATGGATCCCGAATCCCTGGAGACGGTGATCCGTAATCTGAAGGCCGAAAACCCCCGGACGCAGATTCTTGCCGTCGTGGCGATCGCCGGTGCTACCGAAACCGGAACGGTCGACCCTCTCGATGCCATTGCCGACGTCTGTGCCCGGGAGACGCTTCACTTTCATGTCGACGCAGCCTGGGGCGGTCCGACCCTCCTTTCCGACAAATACAGAGGACTGCTCAAAGGGATCGACCGTGCTGATTCCGTTACCATTGACGGCCATAAGCAGTTCTACATGCCCATGGGTTGCGGCATGGTTTTTTTCCGGGACCCGGGAATCATGGATTTGATCGCCTATCACGCCGCCTATATCAATCGACCCGGTTCGGTGGATTTGGGCATTCGATCCCTAGAAGGGAGTCGACCCGCCGCCTCGCTGGTTCTGGGAAGTGCTCTTGAAATCATGGGGACCCGCGGCTATGCCCTGCTCATCGAACACGGAATCGAGACCGCACGCGCCTTTGCCGATGAGATTGATCGACGCCCCCTCTTCGAGTTGGTCACCCCGCCCGAGCTCAATATCCTGACCTACCGGATCTGTCCCGAAGCAATTCGACAGCGATGGGCGGATGCCGGGGCGACGGAGCGAGCCCGATTGATCCGGCAGGTGAATGACCTCAACATTGCCGTTCAGCGCATCCAACGGGAAACGGGCAACAGCTTCGTCTCCCGGACAACCCTGAATCATCTGGATGAAAAAGTGGTGGTACTGAGGGCCGTTATCATGAATCCGATGACGCACATGGGCATCCTACGCGAGATTTTGGACGAGCAGGAGAAGATTTATCGTGGGCTGGCGGTGTCGGATGCTTGACAAACATCTCTCCCCTCCCAATTATTTAAGAAAAAAATTTGATGCAGTTGCAAGTCAATTTTGATGAATCAACGGGAGGAATGATGCAAGCCGGCAAGGAAACACATCAGTTCAAGACAGAGGTCCAGCAGCTATTAAATCTGATCATCAACTCGCTCTATTCCAACAAGGATATCTTTCTTCGCGAGCTCATCTCCAATGCATCGGATGCCGTCGATAAATTGCGGTTCAGGTCACAGACCGATCCCGAGATTCTTGGCGACGATACGGAGTTCAAGATCAGGATCGCCGTTGACCCGGAAGCACGAACGCTTACCGTGTCCGACAACGGCATCGGCATGACGCGCGAAGAGGTTATGGACAACATCGGCACCATCGCCAAAAGCGGCACTGCAGCCTTTCTGGAGGCGCTTGATAAGGTCAGGGAACAGAATGCGCTGGCGCCCGAACTCATCGGTCAGTTTGGGGTGGGATTTTATAGTGCGTTCATAGTGGCCGAGCAGGTAACCTTGATCACCCGGGCTGCGGGATCGGATACGGCGGTCAGATGGACGTCCCGCGGGGACGGGGCTTTCACGGTCGAAGCGGCGGAGAAGCCCGAAAGAGGAACCGACGTCATTCTGAAACTGAAGCCAAAAGAGGAGAGCGACAACGACTACACGGAGGAATGGGTGGTTCGGGACATTGTGAGAAAACACTCCGATTTCGTAGCCTACCTCATTACGATGATGGTGGAGCGGGATGAGCCGATCCCGGAACAGGAACAGATCAAGGACAAGGACGGCAAGCCCATCGGCGGGACCACCCGAAAGGTTCGGGTCGAGGAGACCCTCAACTCGATGAAAGCTATCTGGGCCAAAAACAAGAACGACGTCTCGACGGAAGAGTACAATGAGTTTTACAAGCATCTGAGTCATGACTGGAACGATCCGCTGGCGCATCTCCACGTCAAGCTGGAGGGCGTGACCGAGTACAGTGCCTTGCTTTATGTTCCCGCCAAGGCACCGTTTGATTTGTTTTTCCCGGAGCGAAAGCACGGTATACAGCTCTACTGCAAGAGGGTGTTCATCATGGACGACTGCAGAGAACTGGTGCCGGAGTATTTGCGGTTCATCAAGGGCGTGGTTGACGCACCGGACCTGAACCTCAACGTGAGTCGCGAGATCCTTCAACAGGATCGGTTGGTTCGCAATATCCGTAAAAACCTCGTCAAAAAGGTGCTGGACCTCCTCAAGGGGCTCGACGACACCCGGTATGACACTTTTTACCAGGAGTTCGGTCCCGTACTGAAGGAGGGCCTCCATTCCGACTGGGAGAACAAGGATCGGCTTGCCGAGCTTATTCAATTCAAGACGACCCGTTCCCAGGATAAATTCGTCCGTCTAAAAGATTATGTGGCTAACATGAAGCCGGATCAGGAGGAGATTTATTACATTACCGGCGAAAACCTCACCATGCTGATGAACAGTCCTCACCTGGAGGCACTGAAGGCGAAGGAGTTCGAGGTCCTCCTCATGACCGACCCTGTGGACGAATGGGTGGTTCAATCCCTTACGGAGTATGACGGCAAGAAGCTCAAGAGCGCGGAAAAGGGTGATCTGAAGCTGGGCGAGGGGGATGACGAGAAGACGGATGTCTTCAATGCCCTTTTCGGGCGAATCAAATCCCATCTCGCGTCTCATGTCAAGGATGTCAGGGCGTCATCTCACCTCAAGGCGTCGGTGGCTTGCCTTTCGGGGGATGCTCAAGACATGAGTGCTTACATGGAAAAACTGCTCAAAGCCTCGGGAGGGCATGTCCCGGACACCAAGCGGATTCTCGAACTCAATACAGCCCATCCGGTTATCGAAAAAATCAACACCGTGTTTGAAAAGGATCCGAACGATCCGATCCTCGCGGATTACGGCAGGCTGCTCCTTGACATGGCGATTATCAGCGAGGGAGGAAAAATCGATGATCCGTCCCGGTTCAACCAGATGGTCGGCAACCTCATGAATGAGGCACTCGGCAAATAAAGAGATCCGGCCGGAACGCGCTTTCCGGAGACCCCGAAAAGGGTCGGCACCCCGGGTCGCTTGATACGAAGCGGCTCGGGGTCGGCTACTTCAGCTGAAACCTCAGCTTCCATTTCTCCCCGTTTTGCGTCACAACGATATAGTCCTCTCCAATGGTGCTGATCGTCGCGCCTTTGATGGCACCGCCTTCCTTCAGAATATTGCCGTTGACGACCACCAATCGATTTTCGGGCGCGGTCGACCAGACGAGTGCCTGAATGGCGAGCCCGGCGTCATCCTGTGATTTCAAGGGGATATCTTCATGGCTTCCGGCGGAGGAGCGCGCCGTGACGGGCAAACGGTTTTTTGCCGGCAGGTCTGCATGGACGGGCGGAGCGTCGATTCGAGCTTTCGGGACCGAGCGCGTCTCCTGGATCTGTTTCGAGGGCGGCATCGGAGAAACGGCGTCGGATTGAACCGGTCGATCTGAAGCAACAGGGACCTTTGAGGGCTTGGAGACAGGCGTAGCAAGCGATTTGACCTGCGAACTCACGGGGGGCTTGGCGGTCGACGGAGAAATCGAAGGCGACGGCATCGAGGGCGGTTTAAGGTTTTTCTTATGGTTTTGAGCGGCGTTATCAGGCGAGTTGAAGGCCGGCGGGGGAGGTGGAGAAACCGACAGGTCGATGGAAGAGGGTGCAGCGGTTGACGCATTCGAATCTTCTGCGGCAGGAGCTGCCTTTTCTGGAATGCTTCGGATTTCGAGGACAGGATAACGCCAGAGGGTCCATGAAACAGCCCCTAAAAACATGGCGACAAAAACCCCGAAAACGGTATTTCGAATCAGCAAACCGCGGGATCGCCTCGCCATTTTCCGAGGAACGAGGCCGCGGAGTGACTGGAGAGGGTTCTCTTGCTGTCGGGCGTCCAGGCTTTCCCGCTCGAGCTTCCGAAGCGCTTTCAGTATGGCGCTCAATGGATCGCCTCCTTACCACTGATACCATGGACGGTGTCGAGGCGAGGTATCCCGGCCGCCCCTGTTTCGTTGTAAAGCGCGATCAACGTAAGGGGGCCCACGATACCGTCAACGGGCAGGCCATGCCGGGCTTGAAATTCCCTGACTGCGGTTTCGGTCGCTTCGTCGAAGGCCGGCGTGATCAGTATATCTTTATATCCGATGTCCCTGAGAATCATTTTCAGCGCCGTTACCGACGCCTCCGGTGCATCGAAGGGAATGACCCCGGTCAGCCCCTTAAGATTTTTCCAGGGAATATAGGCAGTTCTCGTCCAGTAAATCCTCAGTTGATCCCATCTTCCGCTTGCCGTGTGGGCCCCGTTTGTAAATTCCATGGTGTCGTCGCCCGCAATCCGAATCAGTGAAAGGAATACCGCTTCTTTCGCGGCAGGAGAACGACATTCAAAAATCACCGGTAAATTCAGGCGACGGATGAGGCCAACATTGAGGTTTGGATCGAGGGTGTGAAGAGAAAGCCCTTTTTCCGCCGCAGCCAACCGGAAAAAGAGCTCTGCGTCATCGATTTCTTCCAGAGCGGGATGGAGATCGGTGTCGGCTTCCCACTGGGTCAGAACAGCCTCGAGCGCCTGCTGACGGGAGGTTGTCCGATCCGTGGCGGCCAGGATTCCCGCGATGTCCTGAGCAGGCGTTTTTTGAAAGGGTTCCGTTTCGACGACAGCCGATTCGGAGGCTGTCGTCGATTCTGCTCCTGTCGGGAGCGGCGTGGGCGCATCAGGCCTGACAGTGGGATCCGCATCCAGCGTCTTGCGGCGCTTCGTTTCCGGAATTGTAAGATTCGGTCCTGCCGACGACGGCATTGCCCTCAGCGCCGCCGGCAACCGGGCCGGCCCGAAGGTTTCCCCGGCCGATTTTCCCCTGGGCGCGGCGTCGGTATCTCTTTGGGTCGCTGTAACCGCGGTCGCGGGGTTCGCCCCCGCTTTTTCTCCGACGTCTTCGAGAGTGAACAGGCGGCGTTCGATGGGCATGTCGAAAGGTTTGTTCAGATGAAAGGCTACCGCCGAAAGAGCGACACAGACGAGAACGGCCGATACCCATGTCCATCGTTTCCATCCCCATCGGGTTTCATGACCGCCGCGTGAAGAGATTTCCTGAATGGCGGCCGCGGTGATCCGGCCTGTGATGTTCCGTCGGCCGAGACCGTAAGCCGTGAGCAGCGCCCGATCGGCGACAATGTTGACAAGCCGCGGTATCCCTCTTGAATAGCGGTATATGGCCTTCAGGGCGTTCCGGGAGAATTTTACCCCGGGCTTTTGAGCGGCGATCTGGACGCGGTGCCTGACATAGTCACCCGTCTCCTTCAGGGTGAGGGGCTTGAGGTGGCAGCTCAGGGTAATCCGTTGTCTCAGTTGGCGCAGTTCGTATGAGTCCAGAACGTCTCTGAGTTCCGGCTGTCCGACCAGAATGATCTGGAGAAGCTTGCTGGTATCGGTTTCGAGATTGGACAGGAGCCGAAGCTGCTCCAGGACGCCCGTGTTGAGGTTCTGGGCTTCGTCAATCAACAGGAGCACGGGCTTAGCCTGTCGCTTTTTTTCGATGAGGAAACGGTTCAGCCCGTCAATCAGATCTTTGGCGCTGTCCGCTGCCGAATCGATGCCGAACTCTTCGTTGATCGTTTTCAACAGTTGCACGGCGTTAAGCATGGGATTGAAGATATAAGCGACTTCAGCGCCCTCTTCCAGACTCCCCAGAAAAGCGCGGCAGAGGGTTGTTTTACCCGTCCCCACTTCGCCGGTAATCTCAACAAAACCGTCACCCTGGGAGACCGCGTAGGTCAGATGAGCCAGAACATCCTCATGGCTTTGGCTCAGAAAGAGATAGGCGGGATTGGGGACGAGTTGAAAGGGCCTCTCCTTGAACCCGAAAAATTTTTCGTACATCTATCCCCTCCGTTGCCTGTATTCTGAATTCGCCGTGGGCGGACCGTCGGGACTGAACGCGGCACGACATGCATCAAGGGCGATGGCGGCGCAACAGGACGGTAGATCGAGGAATGCATCGTTGACGGCAATCATCTCAGATAAAAAGGGGGCCGCCGCTCTGGCGCATCCCCCGGGAGCAATCAATTTTTTTGTTTTTTGGACGCCGGCTGATAGGTGCACAGGGGCTCCTCACTCAGGTAGTCGCCGGTGGCTTCATAAGCCCTGGCGCGACATCCGCCGCAGACCCGACGGTACTCGCAGCATCCGCATTTTCCCGTGAGGTTGTCAACGTTTCTCAGGGCGAGAAACGGCTCGGCGTGGTTCCAGATCTCCTTGAACGAAGTCCGCTTTACGTTGCCGCAATCGAGTTCGAGAAAGCCGCACGGTTGAACGGTGCCGGTGTGGGAGATGAAGCAGAAACCGGTTCCGCCGAGGCAGCCCCGGGTTACGGCGTCCAGGCCGTGGGTCTGAAAGGTCACCTGTTTTCCTTCTTCGCTCGCGCGCTGCCGGAGAATACGGTAGTAATGGGGTGCGCAGGTGGCCTTCAGCTGGAGAGGCGTTTTGTCACGCTGGTCGTAAAACCAGTTCAGGGCTGTTTCATATTGGGCGGCGTCAATAGCCTGATCGGCGATATATTTCCCCCGGCCTGTCGGGACCAGGAGAAAGATGTGGTGCGCTACCGCCCCCAATTCAACCGCCAGCGCCTGGATTTTGGGCATTTCATCCAGGTTGGATTTCGTGATGGTCGTATTGATCTGGAATTCGATTCCGACGGCCTTGGCGATGCGGATGCCTTTCAGCGCGCCCTCGAAGGCACCCGGGACGCCGCGAAAGGCATCGTGTTTTTCACGGGTTGCGCCGTCAAGGCTGATGCTGATCCGGCGGATGCCGGCATCCGCCATTCTTTTGGCTGCCGCCTCCGAGATCAGGGTGCCGTTGGGGGCCATGACCATTCGAAGCCCCTTGTCCGTTCCGTATCGGGCGATCTCGAAAATGTCCGGCCTCAAAAGCGGTTCTCCGCCGGTGAGGATGACGATCGGATCACCCGTCTCCTTGATGTCGTCAATGAGGCTCAGGCAGGCGTCGGTTTCCAGCTCGCCGGTGTAGGGGCCCATGGTGGCCGACGCTCGGCAGTGAACACATGAAAGATTGCAGTTTCGGGTGACTTCCCATGCGACCAGGCGGAGTTCACTACCTTTCTTTTCGGCATGGGGATGATGGCCGTGGTGTGGATGCGTGTGGGTATGTTCGGTCATGAATATCCAAATTCCGGAATGTTGAATCCCGGGAAAAATCATGTTTCAGGTCGAAGCGTCTTCGATGGTTGTCAGGACGCCTTCATCGAGTCATTTCGGAGGATTTTGGCGGCCTCCATGGCGAAATAGGTCAGAATGATATCGGCTCCGGCCCGCTTGATGCTCATCAGGGTTTCCATCATCACGCGCTCGCCGTCGATCCAACCCATTTTTTCCGCTGCCTTGATCATGGCGAATTCGCCGCTGACGTTGTAGGCGGCGACCGGCAGGTCCACCTCCTCCCGAACACGGTGGATGATGTCCAGATAGGAAAGGGCGGGTTTGACCATAACGATGTCGGCGCCCTCCTCCACATCCATGCTGACTTCCCGGATGGCCTCCAGCGCGTTGGCCGGGTCCATCTGGTAGGTCTTGCGGTCGCCGAACCGGGGAGCGGAATCGGCAGCTTCACGAAATGGTCCGTAGTAAGCCGAGCAGTATTTGACGGCGTATGACATGATGGGCACGTGGCTCAAGCCGTTATCGTCCAGCACGTTTCGGATTTCGGTAACGCGGCCGTCCATCATGTCCGAGGGGGCGACCATGTCCGCTCCCGATTGGACGTGAGAAAGTGCGGTACGTGCCAGGAGATCCAAGGTGGCGTCGTTATCGACGATATTTCCCTCGACAATGCCGCAATGACCGTGATCGGTATACTCACACAGGCAGACATCGGTGATGACCATCAGGTCCGGCAGTTTGTTTTTGATCTCGCGGACGGTTTTCTGCACGATGCCGTTTTTGGCGTAGGCCTGGGTGCCCAGGGGATCCTTTTTGTCCGGGAGACCGAAGAGAATGATGGCCGGAATTCCCAACTCATAGGCCTCCCGGGCGGTTTTGACAATATTGTCGACGGAGAGTTGAAAGTGCCCCGGCATGGAAGGGATGGGGTTTTTTACACCTTTTCCGCCGATGGCGAACAGCGGTAGAATCAGGTCGTCCACCGAGAGACGGGTTTCTCTGATCATGCGGCGAAAAGCTTCGTTTCGGCGGAGTCGCCGGGGGCGATAATCAGGGAAGAGCATCAGTCAGCCTCCTTGGCGATTTCTTCGTCGGTGAGGTAGCAAGCCGGATCGGGGGCCCATACGTCGTCGTACACCGCTTCGGCGCGGACCCTGAAATTCCCCGCACAGATGTTGAGCCAGTTGCAGTCGGCGCAACGGCCTTTTACATAGCGCTTCTTGTCCTTCAGTTTTTTCATGAGCGGCTCGGACTCATCCGTCCATATTTCCGAGAAGGGGCGATTTCGGACATTGCCGAAGCTGTGATGACGCCAGAACTGATCTGCGTGAACTTCACCGTCCCAACTGATGCAACCGAACCCCCTTCCGGAGCTGTTGCCTTCGTTCATCTTGAGAAGTTCAAGCACCTCGTTCGCGCGTTCCGGTTGTTCCCGCAGCATCTTCAGGTAGAGATACGGACCGTCGGCGTGATTGTCCACGGTGAGGACCTCTTTTTCGATGCCCCGGTCGTAAAGATCCTTGGTCCGCTGTATGATGACGTCCACGGCTCTTCGGGTTTCCTCGTGACTCAAGTCATCCTTGACCAGTTCTGAGCCGCGGCCGGCGTAAACCAGATGATAAAAGCAGATCCGGGGAATCTCTTTTTCCTCCAGAAGGTCGAAAATCGCCGGGATTTCACCCACGTTGAACTTGTTGATGGTAAAGCGAAGACCGACCTTGATGCCGACGTCTTGACAACTGCGGATGCCGGACATGGCCTTTTGAAAAGCCCCCTTCATTCCTCTGAACCGGTCGTGAATCTCTTCCATGCCGTCAAGACTGACGCCTACGTATGATAATCCGATCTCTTTCAGAATTTTCGCTTTTTCAGGGGTAATGAGTGTTCCGTTGGTGGAGATTACCGCCCGAATGCCCTTCTCGACGGCATATCCGGCCAGATCCGGAAGATCCTTGCGCACCAGAGGCTCGCCTCCGGAGAAGAGAATGACCGGAACGCCAAAATCGGCAAGATCGTCTATAAGCGCCTTTCCTTCATCGGTGGAGAGCTCGTTTTCAAAGGGGATGTCCTTGGCGTGGGCATAACAATGAATACATTTCAGGTTGCATCGACGGGTGGTATTCCACACGACGACCGGTTTTTTATCGATGGAAAATTGGAGCAGGTGGGAAGGCAGCTTTCCGGAATGACGTCCGTAACGAATGGCATCCGAGGGCTCCACTGTTCCGCAATAAAGTTTGGAGATTCCTATCATCGAATTTTTTGCCTTGTCTGGTAGAGGTTGAATCAAAATAGCGCTCTATGGTATCGTCAGCCTCTGCTTCAGGAGACCGGCGATGTAGTCTTCCGGAAATCTTAACGCATCCTGGTTGATAAAGAAACGTTTTTTTCCGGTCTTCTCCCGCACGAGTTTCAGGCCCAACTCGAAATCCTTGTTGAGCCGATCGCGGAGCTCTGGAAGTTGTATCTCTCCGTTGATCAATTTCTCCATGAGAAAGTCGATGGCATCTTCCTCCAGGACTATGTTGATGTCATGCTGTTTGTAAAAGGAGAGCTCAGCGTTTTTGATCTCATCCGAGTAAAGCTTCATTTTCTTGAAAATGCGTTCGACGTCCAACGTATTCTTGCTGTAATAATGGGCGAAGATAGCCGTTCGCGAGGGCGTCAGCGTGAGATTGTGCTTGTGGGACAGGTATTTTTGATTGGTGTCGATATAGTTTTGGATCGTTCGTCTTTCCGCTACAACCAGTTGGTCGAAAGCGGCCTTCAAAGATGAAACGGCTGACGAGCCGGCCGGATCGCCGGCTGCATGAATCATGTCGTCCAGCAATGCTTTGGGGTTCTGAATCAAGGCTTCGGTCACCGGCAGAATGCCGATCGTCGTAGAAGGCAGCACTTTCTCGAAGGGGAGAAGCGCCTTCTCAACGGCGCTCACCAACCCTCTGGCTCCCGTTTTTTCCGTGTAGGCCTGTTTCGCCAGAAGTGCGAGGGCGCCTTCTGAAAACTTCACCTGGATGCCGTAGGCCGCAAAATCGAGTTTCTTGCCCAGAATGACCGGGTTGTTGGGGTTCTTGAGAATTTCCAGCAGGTCCGCCTCGTTCAGATGCTCAAGGACGGCATGCACCGGCAAACGGCCAACGAACTCCGATTCAAAGCCGAATTGGATAAGGTCTTCGGACCTTACTTGCCGCAGTAATTCGTCTGTAGATTGGGATCCTTTGACCTGGGAGCCGAACCCAATCTCCTGGCGCGTCACCCGCCGGTTGATGATCTCGGCGAGATCGGCGAAGGCACCGCTCATGATAAACAAGATGTTTTTGGTATTGACGGATTGCTTTTCCCGCTTACCCGTTTTCCGAAACCGCTCGAGTTCCTGAAACATGGAAATGGGATCATGGGGAACCTTGAGGTCGACGTCGGTCTCCTCCATGGGCTTGAGCAGTGCGCGCTGAACACCCGTTCTCGACACATCGGCGCCGACAATGTTCCGGCTTGAGGCAATCTTGTCGATCTCGTCGATATAGATGATGCCGTATTGGGCAAGTTCAATGTCGTCATTGGCCTCTCTCACGAGATCTCTCACAAGATCTTCAACATCTCCGCCGACATAGCCGGTCTCACTGAATTTGGTCGCATCCCCCTTCACAAAGGGTACGCCCAGCTTTTTGGCGATCAGCTTGATCATATAGGTTTTGCCGACGCCTGTGGGGCCGATCATCAAAACATTGTTCTTGATTCGGCCCACCAGAAGTTCCTGATCCTCAGGATGAGATTCGGCATGCTTGATGCGGTTGAAGTGTGTGCAGATTTTCGTCGCGAGAATGGCCTTGGCCTCTTCCTGCCTGACGATGAACTGATCCAGGTAGGCGATCAATTCTTCGGGTTTGAGCTCGAAGTTGATCCGCCGCGTCTGCCGCGAGCGTTTTTCCTCGGCGGGACTGTCTTGAGGCTTTCCGGCCGGAGAGATGATCCTGACTTCTCCCCCGAATTTTTTGGATAAAAATTCCCCGATTTCCTTTTCTATTTCTTTGGGGTCCGGAATCTTCCCATTATATTCTTTATCTGATTTCATAGTCTCTGTATAGTAATCATACCTGCCCATGGATGCAAGATTGCCGAGGTTCGTCTTGCGTCGGTTTCGGTGAACCCTCCGGATGCAATTCAAAAGTAATGCCGGATCAAGACAATTGCGAAGCGTCTTCCCGTACCGTCAACTGTCGGGAGCAGTCGAGAATCGAAACCTTGAGGATAAAGTTGAAAGATGTCTGGGTTGCCGCCGGGGAATCAATCTTGCTTTGGCTTGCTTTGAGGTGGTTGAGCGCCGGGGGCGGAAGTAACGGCGAATGACGCAGCGAGATGGGTGGTACGCCCGGCTGGGTTCGAACCAGCGGCTTTCAGCTCCGGAGGCTGACGCTCTATCCACTGAGCTACGGGCGCGTAAGGGGTCTTATAGCCAACTGAAAAGCGTTAGTCAAGTTTGAAAAATCAATGTCCGGTTTTTCGCTGGAAAGAGGGAATCCCCTGGGTTTCAAGGTAGGCTTTTGCCTCACCGACCACATAAAGGGATCCGGCGATGCAAACGGCGTCATTGTCGGCGGCATTGGACATGGCATGCTTGACAGCCTCGCCGACGTCGGGAATGACCGTAATATCCGACGTCAGGGTCCGGACGTATTCATGGAGAGTTTCCACTGGAAGCGCCCGGTGAATCCTGGGTGTCGTCAAAATGATTTTCCGGCAGAGCGGCACCAATTCCTGAAGCATCTCTTTGTAGGGTTTGTCGGCGAGGATCCCGACCACCAGAGTCAGGTCCCTGGTGCGTAATTCCTCGCGCAGAAACGTGGCCAGGTTTCGCGCCGCCGCGAGATTGTGGGCGCCGTCGATGATGACGAAAGGCGCCGTCGAGACGATTTCCAGTCTCCCCGGCCATCGGTTCCGGCCAAGCCCTTCGCGAACGGTTTCCCGGCTGAGGCGAGGGTGGCGTCGGGCGAGGAGTTCGCAACCGGCCAATACCATGGCCGCATTGTCGAGCTGGTACCTGCCCGCCAGCCCGGTCCGCATATGGCGCCAGGTGTTATCGATGCCGACATGGGTGAATTCTCCGCCGACTTCCGGTTCGACGTGGAAATCGACGTTCAATCGGTAAAGCGGCGCTTCCTTGGCAGCCGCTGCCTGTGTGATAACGACGACGGCTTCCGCCTGGTCGACACCGGTGACGACGGGGATTCCGGTCTTGATGATTCCTGCTTTTTCGGCAGCGATCTGCGGAATTGTCTCGCCAAGATATTCCGGGTGTTCGATGGAGATATTGGTAATGATGGAAAGCTCGGGGCGCACTACGTTGGTGGCGTCAAGACGCCCGCCCATTCCCGTCTCGACAACCGCCCAGTCGACGTTTTGTCGGCCGAATTCGTAAAAGGCCATGGCTGTCGTGAATTCAAAGAAGGTGGGTTGCCGATCGCCCTTATGAACCTCCCGAACGCGCTTATAGGCTCGAACGACGTCTTCATCCGCGATGGGACGCCCGTCGATGCTGATGCGCTCGTTGAATCGGACGAGGTGTGGCGAAGTGTAGAGTCCGGCTTTGTACCCCGCCGTTGTCAGGATATTTGCCAGCGCGGAGGCGACGGAGCCTTTGCCGTTGGTGCCGGCGACGTGGATCACTTTGTAGCGGTCCTGGGGATTGCCGAGGGCTGTGAGGATGTCCTGAATGGTTTCAAGGCCGAGTTTGATTCCGAATCTTCTGAGACCAAACATGGTCTTGAGACACGCTGAATAACGATCACTCTCTGTCATCTCAATGCCGTGGCCCGATTGACGCAAAAGCCCGGAAGATCGGGGACGATCTTCCGGGCATGCTTCAATGGCGCTGTTTATCTGCCGTAACGCTTTTTGGCGGCGGCAATACGTTGACGCCTCAGGGCTTCTCGTTGCTTGCGTCGCCGGTATTCACTCGGTTTTTCGTAGCTTTTCTTCAGCTTGAGCCGCTTGAAAAGGCCGTCATTCTGAATCTTTTTCTTCAGAATGCGCATGGCTTTTTCAAGGTCGTTGTCATAGACTTTAACTTCGATAGCCTTCAAATTGTCTCGCCCCCTTTTTACCATCGGTTTTCACGGGTATGTATCATTTCGTTATTTTCAAACGACGGCTATAAACCGATGTTAATCATTAATCAAATTATATTATCCGGGAATTATGATTTTTGCAAGAAAAAAACACATCCCGCGTTTCGGGAATCATCAAAGACCCGATGCGGCCAGGATGCGGATTAACATTATATCTTGACACATTATCCGCTTTCGGTCATATTTCCTCTGCTATAGACTTCCAGGCAATGGTTTTTGAACGGCGCCATCCCCTGCCGATCGACAGGGCGAAGGGCTTCAAAGATCCGGTAACCCCTGACGAACAATGGACGGGTAACTTAAAAGGAGGAGATGCTTATGCGGCTGATTCTGTTGGGAGGCCCCGGTGCGGGCAAGGGCACACAGGCGAATTACATCAAAGAGAAATACCAGATTCCCCAAATCTCCACCGGAGATATGCTTCGTGCGGCCGTCAAGGCCGGGACGGATCTGGGCAAAAAAGCCAAAGGATTCATGGATTCCGGCGGACTGGTTCCCGATGATGTAATCATCGGTCTGGTTAAAGAGCGCATTAAAGAGTCCGATTGCCGGAAAGGATTTCTCTTTGATGGATTTCCCCGAACGATTCCTCAGGCAGATGCCATGAAAGCTGCGGGCGTTCCCATTGATGCCGTGGTGGAGATCGATGTTCCGGATGAAGAGATCATCAAACGGATGAGCGGCCGCCGCGCGCATCTGGCCAGCGGTCGGACCTATCACGTTGTTTTCAATCCCCCGAAGGTTGAGGGAAAGGATGACGTCACCGGGGAGCCTTTGGTCCAGCGGGATGACGACAAGGAAGAGACCGTCCGAAAACGCCTGGAGGTCTATCATCAACAGACCGAACCCCTGGTTGCCTATTACAAGAACTGGGCCGCCTCCGGCGAAGCGGGTGCCCCGAAGCACATTCGCATAGAAGGTGTCGGCAAGGTAGAAGAAATCCGAGACGCGATTTTCGGCGCGCTCGATGCATTGAACAAATAGAGGATTCCTCGTCTCGGCGTGAGGCGGCAGCGTGTCGTCTCACGCCGGTCGTATGCATTCGGGGCGGAGGCCGGCTCCCGGGAGTTCAACCGGGACGGTCGCCGCCCCTTTTTTTGTGCGGCAATCCCGTCTTTGTTCGGCCGGACGGTGTATCTATACCGGGTTGACGGTCTCCGATGCATGTTTTTAGAAGCTCCGATACGATTTCCAGGCCGTTTTCGCGGGTGACCGCCTCGCCGGAAAGCCTTGCTGCTTCGACGCGATTCAGGATGAATTTGAAATCAGGGCCGGGCTTGAGATCGAATTCCGAAATCAGGTCGTGACCGGTCAGCAGGGGGCGCCGGTTTTTTCTTTCCTGATACTCTGTAAAATACGCTGTCAACAGGTTCAGGATGAAGCGTGAAAAATCATCTTCCGGCAGTGTCCCCCGGGGGCGCTTGCCCCGATGATCCGCCAGGGCGTGCAACAGGATGAGCGGGGTCAGGGTCTCGCATCGCATGAAGAATCGCGTGACGGCCTTTCGGGAAAGGGCCCCTTTTTCGGCTTGGATCCATAGTCGGAGCGGTCCAAGGTGATGACGGATGATCTGGGTCACGATCCGAGTCTCATGGACTGAAAATCTGAGTCGAGCCGAGACGGCCTCCGCCATTTCGGCGCCTGTTTCGTGGTGACCGTAAAACACCGGTCCTTTCGTGTGGATGATTTTTCGAGTGGCGGGCTTGCCGATATCATGGAGGAGGGCGGATATTTTGAGCAGTACCGGTATGCCGCCTTTGAGGCAGGCCGAAAGCGCAGGCGAGTCGGCCGCCGACAAAAGCCTGGGGGGGCGGTTCAGAATCGCCTCCATCTCCTCGACGACCTTCAGCGTATGGATCCAGGCGTCGAATGCGTGGTGCCGGTTCTGAAGACAGCCGACCAACGGTTCGAGCTCCGGAATGACGGCAAAAAGGAGCCTTTCCCGCGACATCTGCTCGAGCCGGAGACAGGCGTTCTCGACTTCCAGAAGCTTGAAAAGTTCGAGGCGGATTCGTTCGCCGGCTACATTCCGGATCTTATCGGCATGTCTCGCAACGGCGGCGGACGTTGCGGTATCGATCCTGAAATTGAGAATCGCGGCCAGTCGGTAGGTCCGAAGCAGGCGAAGAGGATCCGCTATGAAGGACTGGTCCGACACCATACGGATTATTTTTTGTTCAAGGTCCCGTATTCCCCCGGTGCAGTCGATAATTTCTCCTGATGAGAGACGCCGGGCCAGTGCATTTATGGTGAAATCCCTTTTGGCGAGATCGCTTTCGATGGAGGGGCCGTTAATGGGCGCCACATCTACCTGGGGCCTGCCGGAAACGATCCGAATGACCTGTCGACCCGGTTTCCCCAGTTCGACACAATGACCGCCGATCCTGCGGGCGATATGTTCGGCGAAATCCCGAACAGGGGGGGGTGCTGCAATGTCAAAATCCTGCGGGCGAAGCCCGATAAGGCGATCCCGGACGCATCCACCCACAAGGTAGGCGTTTTCCGCTCCCGGGATATCGTGCAAGTTGTCGAACGGCATCATATCGAAAAACATTCCGATCCTGCTGAAAGATTGCATAAAAGATTTGTTCGTGAGGGGCAATGCCGCGTGCCGTGACGCATTCGTCGACACCGTTGATGGCGCGCCTTGCCGGAACCTTTAAAAAGTCGCGCTTTCCATGCCGAAAAATCTTGACAGGCATGGCGGCATTGTATAATCGTTAATCGATTACGGCACACCCGCCCTGGAGAAAACACCTTAAATCTTCAACCATAGACCTTAATTACAAAACATCCAGATTTCTCCTTAACACCATGGAAACCATCTAAAATTTATGTGTGTCCCATGCCAGTGCCGGCGGCGTGGCGTGGCGTAACTCTCAAGTGCGCCTAATTTAAGCAGTTTTGTCGTCCACGTACACCCAAAAGCGAAAAAAAACGGGTGAACCGGGCTTGCAAGCCGGACTCTCGCCCAGAAACATACCTATTCCATATATCATTCCATTAACGTTTTACACGGGGTAATGCCTGATGAATATCACTGAACTCAAGGAAAAAAAAATTAACGAGCTGACGCAGATGGCCAGAGACTTCAAGATCGAAGGGGCCGCCGGGATGCGAAAGCAGGAGCTGATCTTCGCTTTATTGCAGGCGCAGATTGAAAAAAACGGCTTGATTTACGGAGAGGGCACCCTGGAGATTCTGCCGGACGGTTTTGGTTTCCTGAGGGCGCCAAACTACAACTATCTCCCGGGGCCCGACGATATATATGTCTCTCCCTCCCAGATTCGCCGCTTCAATCTGCGGACGGGAGACACGGTGTCCGGACAGATTCGTCAGCCCAAGGAATCCGAACGCTACTTTGCGCTATTGAAGGTCGAAGCCATCAACTATGAAGATCCCGAGATCGCGCGGGAAAAGATTCTTTTTGACAACCTGACCCCACTTTATCCCAACCGCAAGATCAATCTCGAGCATGATCCCGAAAACTATTCCACCCGGATTATGGACCTGATGACGCCCATCGGGTTCGGTCAGCGCGGACTTATCGTCTCTCCGCCAAGATCCGGCAAGACCATGCTGCTTCAGTTCATCGCCAACAGCATCACCGCCAACCACAAGGAAATCGATTTGTTTGTCCTTCTGATCGACGAGCGACCCGAAGAAGTGACCGATATGCAGCGGTCCGTCAAGGGCGAGGTGATCAGTTCGACCTTTGACGAACCGGCGGAGCGGCATGTCCAGGTGGCCGAGATGGTCATCGACAAGGCCAAACGGCTGGTGGAGCACAAGAAAAATGTCGTCATCCTTCTGGACAGCATCACGCGCCTGGCGAGGGCTTACAATTCCGTAGTTCCCCCCAGCGGCAAGATCCTTTCCGGCGGCGTCGACTCCAATGCCCTGCAGCGGCCTAAACGATTCTTTGGCGCGGCCCGAAATATCGAGGAAGGTGGAAGCTTGACCATCATCGCCACGGCGCTTATCGATACGGGGAGCCGAATGGACGAGGTGATCTTCGAAGAATTCAAAGGCACCGGAAACATGGAGCTTCAATTGGACCGGCGCTTGGCCGACAAGCGATTGTTCCCGGCCATCGACATCAAAAAGTCGGGTACCCGAAAGGAGGAACTCCTTATGGATAAGGACACCTTGAACCGTGTCTGGATTCTGCGGAAATTGTTGTCATCCCTGAATCCTGTGGACAGCCTCGAATTTTTACTTGAAAAAATGCAGGGTACGGGTAATAATAAAGAGTTTCTAGAGGCAATGAATACTTAAAGAACCTACAGGAGGCTGGAATCGAAATGAAAAAAGACCTACATCCCGAATATCGACAGACGGAAATCAAGTGTGCCTGTGGATACGTCATGAACGTGGGATCGACCAAATCGGATATCACCGTTGAAATCTGCTCCCAGTGCCATCCGTTCTTTACGGGTAAGCAGAAGCTCGTGGATACGGCCGGTCGGATCGAACGTTTCAGAAGAAAATACGAGAAGTTCAATCAGGCGAAGGAAGGCAAGTAAACCGTTTTGTGGGGTAACTTTCTGAGGCATTCGCAGTCGGGATGCACAGCCTGCCGGATATCTTATGTTTGACAGATTGGAAGGAATAGAGGCGCGGTTCATGGAAGTTGAGGCGCTCTTGAGCGATTCAAAGATCGTTCAGGACAGGGATGCCTATCAAAAATATATGCGAGAGCATTCCGACCTCGACAAGATCGTCACCGTGTACAGGGAATACAGGAAAACGCTGGCGGATCTTAACGACAGCATGGAACTCCTGAAAGACGCTGATCCGGAAATCAAGGAGTTGGCCCGCGACGAGATACAGCTGCTTAACCGGAAAAAAGAGCAGACCGAAACGGCTCTCAAAAAACTTTTGATTCCCAAGGACCCGAGTGACGACAAAAACGTGATCATTGAAATCCGGGCGGGTACGGGGGGTGAGGAGGCCGGACTTTTCGCAGCGGATCTATATCGGATGTACGATCGATATGCTGAAAACAACCGGTGGCGGATCGAGGTGTTGAGCCATCACACCACGGGTGTCGGCGGACTCAAGGAGGTGATCGCGCTGATCAAGGGCAAGGGCGTCTACAGCCGGCTCAAATACGAGAGCGGCACCCATCGCGTTCAGCGCGTCCCCGAAACGGAGACCCAGGGAAGGATTCATACCTCTGCGGTCACCGTGGCGGTGTTGCCCGAGGCCGAAGAGGTGGACGTCCAGATCGACCCCAATGAGATTAAGGTGGATGTCTATCGTTCGACAGGTCCCGGCGGCCAATCCGTGAACACCACCGACTCCGCCGTTCGACTGACCCACCTGCCCACGGGACTGGTGGTGACCTGTCAGGACGAGAAGTCTCAACTCAAGAACAAGAACAAGGCGCTCAAGGTTCTGCGGGCACGACTTCTCGACAGGATGGTTCGGGAGCAGCAGGAAAAGCGATCCGAGGAACGAAAAAGCCAGATCGGGAGCGGCGACCGAAGCGAGCGCATCCGGACGTACAACTTCCCACAAGGACGCGTAACGGATCACCGGATCGGGCTCACCCTCTACAAACTCGAGACGATTCTGCAGGGGGATCTCGACGTGGTGATCGATGAATTGATAACCTACTACCAGACCCAGGCATTGCAGCATGCCGAATCCGAAGCAGACCGAAGCGCCGCCGTGGACCATTCTTAACATCCTCAAGTGGACGACGTCTTATTTTACATCCCATAACGTTGAAAACCCCAGGGCCTCTGCGGAGATTCTCCTTGCGCATGTGTTGGGGGTCAAGCGGATTGACCTGTATATTCGGTATGACCAACCCTTGATCCCCGCCGAGCTATCCCGGTTCAAGGCTACGATACGCCGGCGGGTTCGTCGGGAACCGGTCGCTTACATCGTTGGGGAGAGGGAGTTCTGGTCCATGCCCATCGCGGTTACACCGGACGTGCTGATCCCGCGTCCTGAAACCGAGTGCCTGGTTGAGACAGCTCTTGCAACGTTGTCGTCAGGCCCCGGCGAACACCAGGGGGCGCCGACCGGAATTCTCGAACTCGGCACGGGCTCAGGGGCCGTAGTGCTGGCACTGGCGGCCGAACTCAAGAAAGCGGTATTCACCGCAACGGACCGATCCTTAAGAGCGATTGCAGTCGCCCGGCGGAATGCCCGGCGTTTCAGCCTGGAGCCGCGGATCCGTTTTTTTTGCGGCGACTGGTTCGCATGCCTGCGTCCGCAAGGATTGCACTTCGATATGATCCTGTCCAACCCGCCTTATATCCCGACGGCTGAAATCGACCGTCTTCAGCCGGAGGTGGCCCGGTATGAACCCCGCGGCGCGCTGGACGGCGGTGCGGACGGACTGACGTCGATTCGTGCCATCATTGGGCGTGCCCACCACTATCTCAGATCGGGTGGGTATCTTCTGCTCGAGATCGGATATGACCAGAAGGCGGACATCGAGAGCCTGGCGGGAGAGCATTCGACGTACGTTCAACTCGATTTTATCCGGGATTACAGCGGACATGATCGTGTCGTCCGTCTGCTGCGCAAATGAGGGGCTTTCGGGGTCCAAAAAAAAGTTGCGGAATAAAATTAAGTTTGTTAAACTATTTTGATTTGAAATCGCACGCCTCTGGACCGGGTATCGGGTGCTTTTTTGTGTGAAAGTCGGTGCCGGGGAAGAAAGAGGCGGTGGAAAAACCAACATTAAGGGAGAATTCAATTATGGCGTATGTTACGATGAAGGAACTGCTGGAGGCAGGCGTTCACTTCGGTCATCAGACCAAACGATGGAACCCGAAAATGAAACCCTATATTTTCGGTGCCAGAAACGGGATCTATATTATAGACCTTCAGAAGACGGTCCGGATGTTCAGGACGGCCTACGACTTTATCCGGGACACGGTTGCCGACGGCGAGTCGATCCTTTTCGTCGGAACGAAGAAACAGGCGCGTGACGCCATATACGAAGAGGCCAACCGCGCTGAAATGTTTTATGTCTACAATCGTTGGTTGGGCGGTATGATGACCAATTTCCAGACCATCAAGCAGAGTATCGATCGCCTGAATCATCTGAACGACATCCTGAACGACGAAGAGATGAGCAATCTCTATACCAAGAAAGAACGGCTTCGACTGGGTAAGGAACGACTCAAACTGGACAACAATTTGGGGGGGATCCGGAACATGACGCGCTTGCCGGGCGCGCTGTTCATCGTGGATCCCAAGAACGAAGCCATCGCCGTGAAGGAAGCGAAGCGTTTGGGCATTCCCACCATCGCCATAGTCGATACCAACTGTGACCCCGACGAGATCGATTACATTATTCCCGGGAATGATGACGCCATCCGGGCCATTCGTCTGATTACGTCCAAAATGGCCGATGCTTGTCTGGAGGGGAGGGAACTCTTTTCGGAGAAACAGATGGCCCAGGCTGAGGAGATCGAGGAAGATCTTCCCGAAGTCACGGTTGCCAGCGCCGATTTGAAGCCGGGAGAGAGAAAAGTGATCTCCGACGGTACCGACGGGCCGGTTGTGGAGATCATCAAGCGAACGGCCTCGGAAACCACCGATACCGATAATGTTGACGCAGAAAATGTTGCAGAGGGCACAGGAGAATAACGATGGCAGAGATCAGCGCAGCAATGGTGAAGCAGCTCCGTGAAAGAACCGGAGCCGGTATTATGGACTGTAAGGAGGCCCTTGGCGAGTGCGGTGCCGATATGGACAAAGCCGTCGACTTTTTGCGCAAAAAAGGACTGGCTACGGCTCAGAAAAGGGCGGGTCGCGCCATGAGTGAAGGCGTCATCGAAGCGTATATTCACATGGGCGGCAAGATGGGCGTCATGGTCGAGGTCAACTGCGAGACCGACTTCGTGGCGAAAACCGATGACTTCAAGACGTTTGCCAGAAATATCGCTATGCATATCGCCGCCACCAACCCGGCAGGCATTGTTCCCGACGACGTCCCCGCGGACCTGCTGGCTCGGGAGAAGGAGATCTACCGCGCCCAGGCTCTGGAAACCGGAAAACCCGAATCGGTCGTGGAAAAGATCATTGAAGGAAAACTCGCCAAGTTCCTCAAGGACGTCTGCCTCATGAATCAGGCCTATGTAAAAAATCCCGAGGTCACCGTTGCCGATTATCTCAACGAGGTGATCGCGAAGACCGGTGAGAATATTGTCATCAAACGATTTGCCCGATTTCAATTGGGGGAATAATTTATTTTGACGACGCCAAGATACAAACGAATCCTGCTGAAATTGAGCGGCGAAGCCCTGATGGGCGATCAGGGCTTCGGCATTTCTCCGTCGATGATCAAGTACGTTGCCCGTGAAATCCGATCGATTACCGACATCGGGTGCGAGGTGGCCGTCGTCGTCGGCGGCGGAAACATCTTCAGGGGGATTGCCGCCAGCTCCTACAATATGGACCGCGCCTCAGCCGACCATATGGGGATGCTGGCCACGGTCATCAATAGCCTGGCCCTTCAGGACGCCCTTGAACATTCAGGGGTCCAGACCCGAGTCCAGACCGCCATTTCAATGCACGAGGTGGCTGAACCCTACATCCTGAGACGCGCGGTCCGGCATCTGGAGAAAGGGCGTGTCGTCATCTTCGCCGCCGGTACGGGAAATCCCTATTTTACCACGGACACAGCGGCCGTTCTGAGGGCTCAGGAGATTCACGCCGAAATGTTGATGAAGGCGACCAAGGTCGACGGGCTGTACGATTCGGATCCGGCAATCAACGAAAATGCCGCCTTCATTAAGCACATCAGTTATATGTCCGTGTTGGAGCGGCAACTCAAGGTGATGGATATGACCGCCATCTCACTGGCTATGGATAACGATCTTCCCTTGGTGGTCTTCAATCTGAGCGACGAGGGCAGCATGTTGCGTGTTGTCTGCGGCGAATCCGTCGGATCGAGAATCGACAATGTCACAGACGGTAAAAACCGCGTCGATCGAACGGCGGCCGTTTCCGAAAGTTATCATTGACAGGCCGATGCGCCCCGGATGCGGCTCCGTCGTCGGGCCTTGTCAGGGAGGCGACCCGAAGGATGGACACGAATCGCGATACATCCCTGATACGTCGATTTTCAGACGGTTGGGAACAAGGCCGAGATCACGGTTTGCCGATCGGGAGGGAATGCGGTGCATTGACGATTGCTCATGCCGTGAGGCATGGATACGCTTAACTGCGTTATCGGATTTTTTGCGGAACCGTCAAACATGGAACAACGATACATGAATTGGGAGAACCGCTATGCTTGAGTCAACCTACCAGGAAACCCGAGAGCGGATGAAAAAATCCATCGAGGCTCTCAAAGCAGATCTGAAGCGGGTCCGCACCGGTCGTGCGTCTCTGTCGCTCCTCGACGGTATAAGGGCGGACTATTACGGTACCCTTACACCCTTGGCCCAAATGGCGTCCCTTTCGGTACCCGAAAGCAGAATGATCACCATCCAGCCGTGGGATGTCACCGCCATCAAGGAGATCGAGAAAGCGATCCTGAAATCCGATCTGGGACTCACCCCTACAAACGACGGCAAGATGATCCGCATCACCATTCCTCCTCTTACCGAACAACGGCGGAAAGAATTGGTCAAAATTGTCAACAAGACCTGTGAAGAGGCCAAGGTCGCCATTCGCAATATTCGAAGAGACGCCAACGAGCTGATCAAGGGATTCAAAAAAGACGGAGATATCTCAGAGGATGATGCCTTCAAGGCCCAGGATCAGATTCAGAAGATCACCGACGAATTCGTCAGGAATGTCGACGAAATTTACAAGGACAAAGAGAAAGAGATCCTTGAGTTCTGATGATTTTGTGATCGAACAAGGCCTGGACCCGGGAAGAATGCCGGGTCATATCGCCATGATCATGGACGGCAACGGTCGCTGGGCAAAAAAACGGCTGTTGAACCGGATCAAGGGCCACGAAAAGGGAGCGGATGTCGTCCGGGAAATGGTCCGGGCATGCCGGAAACTCGGTATCTCCATTTTGACCCTATACGCTTTTTCCACGGAGAATTGGGGGCGACCCAAGACTGAGGTCGGGGCATTGATGCTGTTGTTGCGGCGATTTCTGGTTTCCGAGCAGGAAGAGCTGATCCGCAGCAATATCCGATTCAACACCCTCGGCCGGACGGAGCATCTTCCGGATGACGTGCAAGCGTCTATCCATGTCGTCAAAAAACTGACCCGGCACAACGACGGCATGACGCTCAATCTGGCGCTCAGCTACGGCGGCCGGGAGGAAATTACCCGCATGGTGAGGCAAATCGCCCGCATGGTCGATTCAGGTCTCATGACGGCCGACGCCATCACCGAGCGTACCGTGGCGGAGCATCTTTACACAACGGGGATGGCGGATCCGGACCTTTTGATTCGGACCAGCGGAGAGATGCGCCTCAGTAATTTCCTCCTATGGCAGATCGCCTATGCCGAACTTTTTTTTACCCGCACCCTGTGGCCGGATTTCAACGAAGCGGAATTGATCCGGATCCTGAAGGATTTTCAGTCCCGAGATCGTCGTTACGGCCAGGTGGATTGACCTCTCCAAAATTTTGCGCTTTCGTTCCGGGCAGACATCCCGGGAGAACCCTATACGCCCTGTTCATCCGGAGCAATCAATGCATTTAAAAAGATGGATCACCGGTCTTGCAGCGCTTCCGTTCCTTGTCTACCTGATCTATTCGGGAGGGGCTCTTTTTACGCTCTTTATCGCCGCCGTGAGTGTCGTCTCGCTGTGGGAGTACTTCAAAATCCTTTTTGAGGATTCGGCGCTGTCCGATCCGCCCAGACCGGGTTGGGGGATCATTCCGAGCGTGGGAATCGCGATCGCGCCGGTCATGGTTTGGACGGCGCATACATGTTCGATGGACGCGGTCCTCTTCGCTCTTGTCCTGCATCTGATCCTATGCGCCCTGATATCTCTGGTGCGGTTCAAGACAAACCCACGAATTATCGAAACCGTCGTGAAGTCGAGTCAGGGGATGATCTACATTCCCCTGATGCTGGCCTTCGCCGTATGGATTCGGGACGGGGTCGACGGCATGCGTTGGGTTTTTTTTATTCTGGCCGTCGTGTTCGCCGGAGATATCGGTGCCTTCTACGCGGGGACTTACTGGGGCCGTCACAAGTTGTGTCCGTCGGTCAGCCCCGGAAAGACCATCGAAGGCGCCGTGGGAGGGTTGACCGGGAACCTGATCGTGGGTACGATCGTCAAGTTGATGCTCTTTCCCCGACTTCCATGGGCCGGCAGCCTCGTGTTATTTCTGGTGCTGGGCGTCGTCGGGCAGATCGGGGATCTCTACGAATCGGAATTCAAGCGCACGGCCGGAGTCAAGGATTCGGGGAGCCTGCTTCCGGGCCACGGCGGCTTGCTGGACCGCATCGATGCACTGCTTTTTGCCCTTCCGGTTGCATATTTTTTTATAAAATTTATATTATGATTTCAAGTTGTACCGTTATGTCGGTTGCGACTCCGGACGGTCCGGGAGTACCGAAATGAAGCGATTATCCATATTGGGATCTACAGGATCCATCGGCCGCAACGTACTGAACATCGTCGATATGTTTCCGGAGCGCTTTCGGGTGGAGGCTCTTACGGCCAAAGACAACGTCCAACGCCTGGCCCGCCAGATTGAATATTTCCGGCCGAAAATTGCGGCGGTGTTTGACGGCGATGCCGCGGATCGCCTGAAGCGGCTGCTTCCGCCGGAGGTTCGGGTGGAGATTTTCTGGGGGGAGGATGGATACCGGATCGCTGCAGCGAACGAGGAGACCGACATGGTCGTCGCCGCCATGATGGGGGCTGCGGGTCTTTCGCCCACCCTCGCCGGCATTTCCGCCAAAAAAGATATCGCACTGGCCAATAAGGAAACCCTGGTCATGGCCGGATCGCTCGTCATGGCGCGTGCGGCGGAAAACGGCGTGGTCGTCCGGCCCATAGACAGTGAGCACAGCGCCATTTTTCAATCGCTGGCGGGCCAGCGTCGGGAGGATTTGGCCCAGATCCTTCTGACGGCATCCGGCGGACCGTTTCGTCTGACGCCGGCGACGGAGCTTGCGAAGATCAGACCCGAGGATGCCTTGAAACATCCCAATTGGGATATGGGCCCGAAGATCACCATCGATTCGGCGACATTGATGAACAAGGGACTTGAAGTTATCGAAGCCAAATGGCTTTTCGGGGTATCGGAAGAGCAGATCCAGGTCGTTGTCCACCCCCAGAGCATCGTGCACTCCATGGTCGCCTACCGTGACGGGTCGGTGATCGCCCAACTGGGGATTCCCGATATGAGAGGCGCCATCGCCTATGCCTTGTCCTGGCCAGAACGATTGCCGATTCAACAGCCGGCGCCCGATTTCACGGCGTTGGGGGCACTTACCTTCGAAGCCCCGGACAGGGTCAGGTTCCCTTGTCTGGACATGGCCTTCAGTGCGTGCGAGATCGGGGGAACAATGCCGGCGGTCCTGAATGCCGCCAATGAGTCGGCGGTGGCGGCCTTTCTGAAGAAGCGGATTTCTTTCACCGCTATACCTGAAGTGATTGCCTGGGTCATGGATCGGCATGTCCGGACGGATCAACCTTCCCTTGACGACATTCTCGATGCCGACGGGTGGGCGAGGCATGCAGCTTCCGAGCGGATTATGGCAATAGGGAGGTCGATGCCATGAGTACAAGTATTGTCGCGTTCATCATCGTGTTGGGCGTACTGGTTTTTTTTCACGAAATAGGACATTTTCTCGTCGCCCGACTGTGCGGCGTTGGCGTGGAGATTTTCTCTCTGGGGTTCGGCCCCCGGATCGTGGGGAAAACTGTCGGCCGCACCGATTATCGCATCTCGGCCATTCCACTGGGCGGTTTCGTAAAGATGGTGGGTGAGGAGCCTGACGCCGATATCGATCCGGCCGACATGCCGCTGTCGTTCACCCATAAGTCGGTCTATAAGCGGATCCTGATCGTTGCCGCCGGCCCCATGTTCAACCTCATTCTCGCCCTTCTGATTTTTTTCGGCATCTTCCTGGTTTCCGGTACGTATGTCCTGGAACCGGTGGTGGGCTCCGTCGCCGAAGGCGCCCCGGCCCAGGTGTCGGGCCTCCGGGAGGGAGACCGCATCACCGCCATTGACGGCCGGCCCATCGCGACATGGGAAGAAATGGCCGAGGCCATCACGAAGAGCCGTGGAAAGGCGTTGTCGGTAAGTTTCCAACGGGGTGACGAAGGCCGGACCGTGACCATAACCCCCCAGACGACCACCATGAAAAATTTTTTTGGCGAGGAGACCGAGCGGTACATTATCGGCATCACCTCCGGCGGGGTTGTGCATCAACGGGACCTGACCCCTGGACAAGCTGTTGTCGAAAGTTTCGCCAAGACGTACGAGATCACCCGCCTCACCGTTCTCAGCATCGTCAAGCTTATCCAGGGCGTCGTCTCCACCAAGACCCTGGGCGGGCCGATCATGATCGCCCAGATGGCCGGAGAACAGGCGCGGGAAGGAGCCACCAATCTGGTCTTCTTCATTGCCCTTTTGAGCATCAATCTCGGCATCCTCAATTTCCTCCCTATTCCGGTGCTAGACGGCGGACACCTCGTCTTTTTCTTTATCGAGGCCGTGACGGGCAAGCCCGTCAACCGACGGGTGAGGGAGGTGGCACAGCAGGCCGGCATTTTTGTCCTGCTCCTGTTGATGATATTTGTCTTCTACAACGACCTTTCCCGGATTTTTGCAACGAGTTGACCTTAACCCCAAAGCTCTCATGACATTATGCCGTATCGATTAGAAATCACATCCCGATCCGATATCCCGGATCCGGAAGGCCAAGGCATCCGCCGAAAGGCGAAGGACTATTTCGGCATCGACATTGCGGACGTTCGGATCATCCAGGTCGTCACCATTGATGCCGATCTGACACCCGACCAGCTGACAATGCTTCAAAGGGATCTTTTTACCAATCCCGTCACCCAGGTGTCGTCTTTTGACCCGCTTCCGACGCCGTTCGACTTCACACTGTGGGTCGGCTATCGCCCCGGCGTCAAGGACAATCCCGGCGCCACCGCCGTGGAGGCGATGGCCGATGTGTTGGGGACGGCCTTTCCCCCGGAGGCGGCGGTCTATACCTCCAAGCGCTATTGTCTCACGGGCGCCGCGCTGACCGCCGAGCAGGTGGACCTGCTGGCCGCGGAACTCCTGGCCAACGACATCATCCAACAGTGGCGGGTGATCGGAAAAGATCGCTGGGACCCCAGAACGGGGATCGGCATCATCATCCCCAAGGTCACGTTGAATCATACCCCGACCCTTCAGATCGTCCCCATCGACAGCGATGCAGCCCTTCAACAGGTCAGCGATGCCCGGAATCTCGCGCTCAATCCCAACGATATTCCCATCATCCGCGCCTATTTCCTGAGGCCCGACGTTCGGGAAGCGCGGTCGGTGATGGGCCTTTCGGACCCGACCGACGTTGAGCTCGAGTACATCTCCCAGGCCCGGAGCGATCATTGCAATCACAACACCTTTGGCGGTCGGTTCCGCTATCAGGCCGGTCCTGATGCGCCGGTGGAATTCGTGGACAACCTTTTCAAGACCTTTATCCAGGAGCCGACCCTGACCCTTGCGGCCAAAAAGCCATGGGTTGTTTCCGTACTCTGGGACAACGCCGGCGCCGGCCGGTTTGACGCGGATCATTACTACGTGATCACCGGTGAGACCCACAACTCTCCCTCCAACATGGAGGCCTACGGGGGGGCCATCACCGGCATCGTCGGGGTCTACCGGGATCCCATGGGGACGGGAAAAGGGGCGCGCCTGGTAATGGGCACCTACGGGTATTGTGTCGGCCCGCGGGATTACGACGGCCGCCTGAAGCCCCGCCTTCACCCGCGAAGGCTTCTGGACGGCGTGGTCGAGGGCGTTCGCGACGGCGGAAACAAGAGCGGGATTCCCACGACCTTCGGTCAGGTAACCTTTCATCCCGGGTACCTCGGGAAATGCCTGGTTTTCGTCACTGCCGTGGGCATCATGCCCGCCGTTGTCGACGGGGAGCCGAGTGATCGGAAAACGACGTCCCCCGGCGATCTGGTGATCATGTGCGGCGGCCGGGTGGGTAAGGACGGCATCCACGGCGTCACGGCGTCGTCGGAGGTCTTCTCCGAACATACACCGGCGGGTCACGTCCAGATCGGTGATCCCTACACCCAGAAGAAGATGCACGATTTTCTGCTGGAGGCCCGGGACGAAGGACTCATCGCCTTTATTACCGACAACGGGGGCGGGGGGCTTTCCTCTTCGGTGGGGGAGTCGGCCCGCTACAGCAACGGGTGCGAAATCCAGCTGGAAAAGGTGCCTCTCAAGTACGAGGGCCTCGATCAGTGGGAGATCTGGGTTTCCGAGTCTCAGGAGCGCATGACCGTCGCCGTCAAACCCAATCATATCGACCGGTTCATGGCGCTGTCGAAAAAACACGCCGTCGAGAGTACGGTCATCGGGCGATACACCGATACGGGCATGCTCCACATCACCTACGAGGGGGAAACCTGCGCCTGCGTGCACATGGATCTGCTTACCGCCGGTTTTCCCCAATGGGAATTCGATGCCGTATGGCTCTCCCCGGAAGCGCGGGGTCTGACGGAGCCGGTTCTCGAGCCGCCCATGAACTACGGCCGTCTGCTTCTCGATCTTCTCGCACGACCCAACATCTGTTCAAAGGAGTGGATCATCCGACAGTATGACCACGAGGTGCAAGGGGGGAGTGTCATCAAACCCCTGGTGGGCGCCCAGCGGGATGTGCCCGCCGATGCGGCGGTGATCCGCCCGGTTCTGGCTTCAACGAAAGGGCTTGCCGTTTCCCAGGCCTTGCTGCCGTATTATTCGGCCATCGACGCCTATCACATGACCGCCTGCACCATTGATGAGGGCGTGCGGCGGCTCATTGCCGTCGGCGCCGGTGTCGACCATATCGGCGGCGTCGACAATTTCTGCTGGCCCAACATCCAGCATCATCCGGAAAAGAATCCCGACGGCCGTTTCAAGGCGGCGCAGCTGGTCCGCGCCTGTCGCGCGCTGAAGGATCTCTGTCTGGTCTATGGGATTCCGCTCTTATCGGGAAAGGACAGCATGTATGTCGACGGTCATCTGGTGGGGCCATATGGAGAGAGCCACAAGGTGTCGGCTCTCGAGACGCTTCAGTTTTCCACCATCGGCGTGGTTGACGACATCGACCTGTGCATGACCCCGGACAGCAAGGCGCCCGGAGACCGGGTCTACGTTCTGGGAGAGACCCGGAACGAGATGGGGGCTTCGGAATACTATGCCCACTTGGGTTATTTAGGGCGCAACGTGCCCCGGGTCCGTCCCGACGAGACCCTGCCCCGGTACGCGGCCCTGGCCGATGCCGTGGCCGACGGGCTTCCGGTATCGATTCACGGCGTCTACCGGGGGGGGCTTGGCGTCCATCTGGCCATGGTGGTTATGGGAGGAGATCTGGGTATGGAGATCGACATGACCCGGATCCCCGCTGAAAAGGGATTGCGGCCGGATGCCCTTCTTTTTTCGGAATCGGCGGGACGTTTCATCGTGACGGTGCCGTCCGACCGTTGTCGCGCTTTCGAGCGGCGACTGGCGGGCACCGACTTTGCCTGTATCGGCACGGTGACCGAAAGTCCCAACCTGGTCATCCGGGGGCTGGACGGCGGCACGCTGGCGGTACTCTCGGTGACCGCGCTCAAATCCGCCTGGAAAGGCACCTTTGGAGAATTGATATGAACCGCGACGTGAATGTTCTGGTGCTCACCGGATACGGTCTCAACTGTGATCACGAAACCGTCTATGCCTTCGAACAGGCCGGCGCAACGGCCCGGCGCGTTCATATCAACGCCCTGATTGACGGCAGTGAGCGTCTCGACGAATTTCGGATCATGGTGTTTATCGGCGGCTTCAGCTGGGGGGACGACCACGGCGCCGGCGTTATACAGGCGGTCCGCCTGAAGCATACCATCGGTGACCGGATCCTCGACTTCATCGATCGCGGCAATCTGGTCCTGGGCATCTGCAACGGATTCCAGACCCTCGTCAATCTTGGCTTGCTCCCCGGCGTCGACGGAGACTATACGACCCGGTCCGTGGCCCTGATTCATAACGACTGCGGTAATTTTCGGGATGACTGGGTTCATCTGCGGGTCAATCCAGCCTCCCCCTGCGTCTTTACCCGGGGAATGGATCGCCTGTATCTGCCCGTCCGCCACGGGGAAGGAAAGTTTTTTGCCGACGGTCCGGTGTTGGAACGCCTGATCCAAAACCGGCAGGTGGTGATGCAGTACATCACCCCCGAGGGGGCGGCGGCGGAAGGCCGATTTCCCGACAACCCCAACGGCGCCATGGCGGACATAGCCGGCATCTGTGATGCCACGGGACGGGTCTTCGGCCTTATGCCCCATCCTGAAGCCTACAACGATCCCACCAATCATCCCACCTGGACCCGGAACAAAGTCGACCTTCCAAAACACCGGCGAATGCCTGCACCGGGTGTACAGCTTCTCAAAAATGGTGTCGATTTTATTCGCGGCGCATGAATACCGATGCATGAGGGCCGGGAAACGCCTGGATGACTTCCAATCGGCACCGGCCCCTTGACACCCAGTTGTGTAATTATTTATAGGCCTATAAAAAAAACAATAGATCGAGTCGCGTTTTCCGACTTTTTTCACTTTCCCGCCATTCCGGTTCATATATATTTCATCCCAGACCACTGCGTTCCAGATCCTTCTTGCAAGCCGTGTCAAAGATTCTACATCAAGAATTGTTTTGCATTATGACGACATTCGTGAATACATATGAAAAAAATTAGAGGGTATAAAATGGGGAATAAAGGATTTACCTTCACGGAGTTGATGATCGTGGTGGCCGTGGCGGCAATCTCCGTGACGATGGCGTTTCCGACGTTTTTGGCCCAGAGGAATAAAGCACGCATCAAAAGAGCGGGACGAGACATGGTTTCCCATTTTCAGATGGCCCGGATCAATGCCATGCGGGACGGAAGGGACTGGGCGATTTTTTTTGACGCGGCAGGGGATGCCTACAGGCTTGTCCACGCGGGTGCGGATCGGCATCTGGATACCGGAGACGACATCACGGTGAAAACCGTTTCGTTATCGGAATATGGCGATGTTTCCTTCGGCATTGGGTCCGGTATCGGACCGCGGCCCGGCGGTGTCGTTCCCGAAAACGGGGTGACGACCTTTTCCGGAAACACGTTTCACTTCGATCCCGGCGGCATCAGCAACAAATCCGGAACGGTGTATATGAAAAACGGGAAAGGTCAGACCTTTGCCGTCGGCACCATCACCGTTACCGGGAGAGTGAAGGCATGGGCCAACTGGGGGCAGGGATGGGAAGAGTAAATGAAACCCTTTAAGACCATCGGCGGCGAAGGGGGCTTTACGCTTCTGGAGATACTGTTTGCCGTGGTCATCCTGTCGGCAGGCCTGTTGGGGGTGGCGGCCATGCAGGTGACCGCGATTCACGGAAACGGCTACGGCATGAAACTGACCGAGGCCACCGATCGGATTGTCACCCGAATGGAGGCCGTCAAGAAAATGCCCTATCCGAGCATCCAGAGTGAGGATGAGGAGACGGACGCCGAAGGGTTTACCAGGAGGACCATCGTTCAGACGGACACCCCCCTGTCCGGGGTCAAGACCGTCGAGGTCGAGGTCTCGTGGAACGACCGGCAGGGAACCCAAAACCACAGGTTTTCATTCCATACGATCATCATGGAATAGGGCAGAGGAGACACGGCGTGGAGAGCACATTTAAGGACCAATCAGGGTTTACCCTCCTGGAGATGCTTGTTGCCGCCATGCTGGGACTCGTTGTCATCACGGCGGCCCTGGGGGTCTTGAACAGCAGCCAACTATCCTACAATGTCCAGGAGGATATCGCGGCCGTTCAGCAGGATGTGCGGATGGCGAGGACTTTCATCGAACGGGACGTCATCATGGCCGGTGCGGGACTTGGCGACTTTCCGAGACTGGCCGGCCTGCCGGCCGAGGCTTTTTCCGCCTTCACCTTTGACAACAACGGCGGTGAAAACGGCAGCGACATACTGACGATTCGCTACGTCGTTCCCAGTTCGGACGTCTGCGGACCGCCGCCATCCGGAATCGGCTCCTGCGCGGATCTGCCCAAGCTGACGCTCAAACCGGATAAAAAAGACCCCACGGCGGCCATGCCCATCACCGCCGCGGTCGCCATTGTCAACGAAGATCTCAATGCCACATCTCCCATAGATTATAACGCTTGGGACAGGGATTGCTATTGCGATGGGGTGACCTATACACAGCCGCAACCCCATATGAACGGCATTATCATCGCGCCGGGCGGGGCCATGGCCGACGAGGTGGTGATCACCCAGGTCATCGCCAACAGCAGCAAACTGGGGAACCATCCGGTACTGGATTATGCCAACAAGGTGCTCAACAAGTACCCTCCCGGCAGCACCATCATGTTTTTCAATTTCGAGCCATTGGAAGAGATTCGTTATTATCTCCAGGACGGGGCGCTCATGCGGCTCCATGAAAAAGACCTGAGAAACAGCACCGGCACTACGACACCCAATCCGGTCGTGGAGCACATCGAGGACATCCAGTTCGCCTTCGGGCTCGACACGGACGACGATAATCTGATCGACACCTGGATCAACGGAGAGGATGCGGATGATTTCGACGCGGACGGGGATTTGAAGGATGCGGACAAGCCCCTGGTTCGGGCGTTGCGGATCAGCGTCCTGGGCCGCACGGCAAAGGCCCGAAGGGAGCTCGCCCCGGACAGGCGGCCGGCCCTCGAGGATCACCCCGCGGCCGAAGCAACGGATTTTCACCGGCGCAGGCTTTCCCAGGTGACCGTCGCCCTGCGCAACATGGGACTCAACTGATCGGAGGTTGAAGCAATGAAGACACGCTGCGGCTTTGGGTTCAAACGGTTGTTCCAATCCGAAGGGGGATCGGCGTTGGTGATCTCCATGCTGCTGTTGGTGGTCCTTACCATCATCGGCGTGGCAGCCACCAATACGTCCGTCCTTGAAATTCTGATCGCCAATTCGTCGAAAAAAAAAGCAGAGGCCTTTTATGCGGCTGAGGCGGGGATCGACCACGCCAGAAAATTGCTGAGCGACATGATCGCCGCCCAGGCGAGCCTTGACACATGGGATCTTTCGGACTTCGCGGACGTCTCTTCTTCGGAGGCGGAGCATCCCGGGGAAAAATACGTGTTTCAGAACAAGGCTGTCGGCGACTGCGCTTACACCGTGACCGTTTTCGCGGGCAAGGCGAACACCGAAGGCCTGATCTTCCTCAAGTCCGTCGGCACCAGCCCCAACGGGGGCCGTGCGGTTCTCGAGGTGAGTTTTCTGGGCAAGCGTGTCCTGCCGTCGGGAACGACCTCCTTCAGCAGTTACGGCGGACAGCAGAATGCCGGGTCCGCCAAAAGCAACACCGGATATGACATCAACGCCATGACGGCCGATGAGCTGAGTACGTACCAACTGAACGAGGACGCCTGACGCGGCGCTTCCGGACGCCGACGGGAGATGTGTTGAGGATGATCCGGCTATTGGAGGGAACAACATGAGCGCAAAGTCAAAAAACGCAGTGATCCGAAGGTCCCGGCTGATTCTGGTCGCGGTGTGGAGTCTGCTGCTCAGTGTACAGACCCATACCGTCCAGGCGGCGATTGACGGCTGCAGCGCCCCCATCAGTTCATCGGATTACGGCGGCTGGTCTGAAGGCGACTTTACCCTGTCCAATCTCGTCAAGAACGAGAGCGGTCATCTGGTGTTGGATCCCGCCGGGATCTCGTGGGATCAGGAGGGCATTGCCCTGGATGCCGTCAAGGATATCAGCGTCACCTATGTTTATCAGGACGGCGGTTTGGAAAACGCCAGGCTCGGATGGCTCTACGACGCGTCTTCGGACATGCCGGAAGGCGAACCGCGCTGGATATTCGACCCGCTGGGGAGCAGTCCGGGCTCGGAAACCCAGACATTCCTGACGGACCCAGAGGGTGCGGCACTGCCCTATGGTTCGAATGCCAGGATCGTATTCGTATTGGAGCTGGCGGACGGCACCCGGTTTTACACCAGGAAAGCCTGGAATGCCGTATTTGAGAGTCGATGTGACACCAAGTATGACGGGTTTGCGAAGAAAATCATATTATATAAAGAATTTACGTATGGCGGATCCATCTGCAGAAAAGCAAATGAAATGCAATTTGATACCGTCTCGGGATATGATGACCAGGGATGGCTGAATGCGGCGCCCAGGAGCTGGCTGCAGGAAAAAGGGTATGGCATTCCCCAAGGGGATATCAACCTTAAACTGATTGACGGCGAAAAAACGCCCAAAGCGGTAATGGCGGCGCCCGACAATACCGAGAATGCCGTGATCCTCGGATTTGACGCCGTCAACACCAACAATGCCTTTGACTTCAACGATCTGGTCTTTATGGTGACCTTCAAGACGGTCGGCGTGATCCGGTTGAACAACGGCGCGGCCATGGTTCCCGGGGGATATCACGGGTTTTATACCCAACTTCAATTCGAGGCATGGGACGGCATGCCGGCCGGTTCCGAGGTGGCCTATTATTACTCCGTCCACTATATGACCGACCAATATGCCAATTTCATCCTCGATGCGGCAGGTCAACAGATTCCGGTCTGGCACGAAATCGAAGCCTCGGATTGGGGCGAGGTCCACAGCTTCACGGCTCAAGACGGAACGGCACGCTTCACAGAGGATCAAAAGCCGGACATCGATGAAACGAATATTCTGGAGAGCTGGGAAAGAACGAGTCCCACCTATACCCATCGAAAAGCGGTAATCGATCTGGTCGGCAAGGCGGTGATCGGCCGCGACCTCCTGTGGAAGGCGGAATTGAGGGGCGACCGGGGAACGTCGCCGATGGTGGTGGACGTGAAGCTTTCCGCCCTGGTCTCGAGAGAGACGGTCTCCCGTTCGGTGCCGGTGGTGCAGACCAACGTCGTCTACTCCGGCAGCTTCGATCTGCCGGATCCCCTGGATCCCGAGTGGTTTGCCGATCCGGAGGCCAGGGGACACCTGAAGGCCGTCATGATTTATGATCCCGAGACGGCAAGAGCTTCGGAGGCGGCCAGGAGCGTTATCTGGGACGCGGGGGAGAAATTGAGTCAGAGAGATATCGGGACCTCTCCCCGAACGATCTATTTCCCGTCCATGACCGAGAACAGTTACGCCGGCGAGGCACTTGTCACGATCCAGAGCGGGGTGACCGCCTATTCCGGCACCCTGACCCACGTGCCGGTGCTGGACGGCACTTTCGTGGTCAAGACTTCGGAAGGAACCGTTGTTCTGAGCGACGGTTACACCGGGAATACCCTCTCCGAGGTAAGCGGCATGAGCGGCACCATCGATCTGGACAGCGGCGAATACACGATTCAACTCGATAACTATCCGGTCCCCGACGGCGGGATTCAACTCTCGGCCGACTACAAGTCCTATTCCGTCATTTCTTCGAGCGGTCTTTCCGTGCTGGGAACGGACACGGTGTCGGACGCCCTCCTCAACCTGGCGCCTTCGGGGGGGGACGACACATCGCTGCCGACGAACAGTGAACTGGTGAACTGGATTCTGGGATACCAGAAGAACGGCAGCACCGAACAGCGACCGTGGCTACTGGGGGCCGTGGACCATTCGGCTCCGGCGGTCATGACGCCGCCGGGGTTTCCCGAGTGGGTCTTCGGCAGCAAGGTCGACAATACGATGAAGGCGAGCTTTCATGATCCCGCCGGGGAAGACACAACGACCTTTCGGGCGGCACATGAGAACCGGGACGTCGTGGTGTTTGTGGGCGCCCGGGACGGCATGCTTCACGCCTTTGACGGCGGCAGGTTCAACTGGGGCGACAACCCGAAAACCATTCCTATCGAGCATCGCGGCCATTTCGTCTGGTCCGGCGAGACGAAAGAGACGGCCCAATACGGCACCGGATCGGAGCTGTGGGCCTATATCCCCGGCAATCTGTTGGGGAAGATGAAAAATCTCTATGGAAAGACCGGAGACAGCGAGGCCTGGTTGGACGCTTCCCCGGCACTCGGGGATGTCTATACCAACGGCGCGTGGCGCACCGTACTGATCGTCTGCCAGGGGAACGGCGGACACATGGTGACCTGCCTGGATGTAACCGATCCGGCTGATCCGGCGTTGCTTTGGGAAAAAGGGGATCCCGACCTCTTCAACAGCCGCTCCTCGCCGGTCATCGGTATGATCGAAAACGACCAATGGGTCGCCTTTCTTCTCTCGGGGGTCACGGATCCGGCGGATCACCCGGTCATCTACATGATCGATATCGCTTCCGGCGCCATTACCAGGATTCCATTGGACGCCGCAGGGGAGAGCGGAAAAGGCGGCGTGGGCAGCGGACAGCCGGCAGCCGTGGACTCCGACGGCGACGGCTATGTGGATCGGCTCTATGTGGGCACCGACAAGGGGTTCATGTATCGGGTCGCCATTGACGGCGGCGTCTTCTCGGATCTCATTGTCAACTCCTCCGAACGAAATGCCGGGGAGGGCATATACGGTGCCCCCGCGGTGGTGACAGACGACGAGGGCGTCCGGGTGTTTTTCGGAACCGGCGGCGATGCATCGGCCACCTATCATTTCTACGCCTACCTCGACAGCAAGCGGGGCGGCACCGACAGCACCACGCTTGAATGGTCCTACGCCCTGCCTGCGGGCCATGGGGTTTATGCCTCGGTTTTCGCGGCCGCCGGCCAGGTCTATTTCAGCACCACCACGGCGGTGACGGAGGACCCCTGCGAGGCCGGCGGCGCCAGCGAGGGGAACCTGTACGCCTTTAAGCAGGTGCTCGACGGCGCAAACGAAACGATTGCGCCTCTGAGTGAAATTCCGCTGCCCAAGGGGAGCGGCAGGGTCGCGCCCATCGTTGACGATCAGCATCTCTATATCAAGACCGCTTTTGGAACCCTTCAATCCTTTGGGGGAACGACTTACAACAACGAAGCCGCAGGCGTCGCCGACGGTGAGATCGCCGTGCCCGTTCCCGAGGCGACGATCCGCTCGTGGCGGGAGGTGCGTTAGGGACTCCCGTCCATCGTTTTTTCGACAAAAATGCCGCCGCCTGGATTTTTCCAGGCGTCGGCATTTTTGTATCTCCCGTTGGGGCGGAATAGATGCTTCCCCCGGTCCCGGAGCGGGAGTGGCGGATAAAATGCGGGGGATCAGGGGGGGCATGACAAGGCGCCTGAGGATCTCTCCTCGGGCAGGGCTCGGTTTGCAGAGGGTCCTGTATGCCGGAAGCGGGTGCCTAATCTTCGGGGAACGCTACGGCGAGGCCTGCATTGAGACTCTGCAGGGAATGGGTGATGAGGCAAGTCGCTGCGGTGGGACGGGTCAAGAGCACGATAACCTTGCCCACCTCGGAACGGACGACGAAGTCGTTCGTGCTTTTTCCTTCCGAGGTTTCCGGAAGCCGCACATGCGTCGGCTCGAAAATGCCGTACTTCTGGCCTGGCCGAACCCCGTCCAGAGCGCCCTTGTCGATAAAAGCGATATCATGTTCCCCCATGATGGCGGTCCGCTCCTCGGCGGCGATAATTCTGGCGGAAAGCCCGGTAATACTGTCGGTAAGCGGAATGTCGGGGGAGCGCTCCTCGATCGGCATGAGGCGGTCACCGATCCGGATATCCCGAAAGGACTGGATGATTCGTCCCAGGATATAATCGGGTGATTTTCGAAGGACCTCGACGGTGCCTGTCAACAGATGCTGGACCCCGATCACTGTCTTCCCGGCCGGATCGAAGATGGGGGTTGAAGCGCGATAGATCGTATATCGGTCCCCGACGGCAAGGTCTGTTTCACCGGACGCCTGGATGTAGACGACATCCGTCATACTGATCATTTCCTTGTTGCCGCGGACCTTGAAAATGACGCCCAGGGACCTTGCAGGATCATTCTGAATGAATCCGATGCGATGGATGGACGGATAATGAAAATACCGGCGGGCGGCGATCCGGGGCGGTTCTGCCGGAGGACTTGCCTCCCCCCCGATCGTCTGGGGCGTCGGACCTCTCCCGTAAAGTCGGATGCGCTGTCCCGGAAAGATCAAATGCGGGTTCAGGATGGGGATTCGGCTGTTGATCGACCAGATTTCCGGCCAGTACCCGGGAGACGCCAGAAAGAGATTTGAGATATCCCACAGCGTGTCTCCTTCCTGGACAATATAATAGGTGACGGCTTCATCACGGACGCGGTTTTCATTATCGGCCGCATAAGACGCCATGGCGAAAAATGACCCAAGCAATGCAAGCATGAAAGGCATCTTGATTTTCCACGTGTTTTTCATCAGCGAACTCCTTGAATCGGGGAAGGACGATAAAAATCCGGATAACCTTATAACTGATCTTATAGATGCTTATATGGCTCGGCAGAGGTTTGTCAAGCAACCATTTCCGTTTTTTGATACAGGGGGGAGGGGGGCGGACGAGGCTTATTGGGGTAGAGAACACAAAGGCCCCTGATCCGGATTTGGATCCAGGGGCCTTTTAAGGTTTTAAACGATTTTCAGGTCGGGATTGGGCATTACATCATACCGCCCATGCCGCCCATGCCGCCCATGCCGCCGCCGGGCATGCCGCCGCCGGGCATATCGCTCTTTTCTTCGGGCTTGTCGGCCACCATGGCTTCGGTGGTCAGCATGAGGGAGGCGACGCTGCCGGCGTTCTGCAGCGCGAAACGGGTCACCTTGGTGGGATCGATGACGCCTGCCTCGATCAGATCCTCGTAGGTGTCGGTGGCGGCGTTGAAGCCCATGGCACCTTCGCTGCTCTTAACCTTGTCGATCACCACGGAGCCTTCGAATCCGGCGTTGTTGGCGATCTGACGCAGGGGCTCTTCAATGGCCCGCATGACGACCTTGACGCCCAACTTTTCATCGGCCTTGACGTCCAGCTTCGACAGGGCGCCCAGACAGCGAACCAGAGCGACGCCGCCGCCGGGGACGATGCCCTCCTCAACCGCAGCACGAGTGGCGTTGAGGGCATCCTCGACGCGCGCCTTCTTCTCTTTCATCTCGGTTTCGGTGGCGGCCCCTACGTTGATGACGGCCACGCCGCCGATGAGTTTGGCCAGACGTTCCTGAAGCTTTTCACGATCGTAGTCGGAGGTCGTCTCTTCGATCTGGGCGCGAATCTGTTTGACCCGGCCTTCCAGAGCCGTACGCGCACCGGCGCCGTCGACGATGGTGGTGTTGTCCTTGTCGATGCTGATGCGTTTGGCCTTTCCAAGGTCGTTGATGGTGATGTTTTCCAGTTTTACGCCGATATCCTCGGAAACCACCTGGCCGCCGGTCAGAATGGCAATGTCTTCCAGCATCGCTTTTCGGCGGTCACCGAATCCCGGTGCCTTGACGGCAGCGACCTGCAGGGTGCCTCTCAGCTTGTTGACCACCAGCGTGGCCAGGGCTTCGCCGTCCACATCCTCGGCGATGATGACCAGCGGGCGTCCCATTTTGGCCACCTGCTCCAGAATGGGGAGAAGGTCTTTCATGTTGCTGATCTTCTTTTCATTGATCAGAATGAAGGGTTCCTCGAGGGAACAGACCATTTTTTCGGAATCAGTGACAAAATAGGGTGACAGGTACCCGCGATCGAACTGCATGCCCTCCACCACGTCAAGGGTGGTTTCCATGCTCTTGGCCTCTTCCACCGTGATGACGCCTTCCTTGCCGACCTTGTTCATGGCCTCGGCGATGATGTTGCCGATGGTCTCGTCGTTGTTGGCGGAAATGGTGCCGACCTGGGCGATTTCACGTTGATCCTTGGTCGGTTTGCTCATGTTGTGAAGCTCTTTGACGGCCGCTTCGATGGCCTTGTCGATGCCGCGCTTGATGGACATGGGGTTGTTGCCGGCTGCCACGAGCTTCTGGCCTTCCTCGTAAATGGCCCGGGCAAGCACTGTGGCCGTGGTCGTTCCGTCGCCCGCCATATCACTGGTCTTGCTGGCGACCTCCTTGACCATCTGGGCGCCCATGTTCTCGAACTTGTTTTCCAGTTCGATCTCCTTGGCGACGGTAACGCCGTCCTTGGTGACGGTGGGGGAGCCCCATGACTTGTCGATGACGACGTTTCTCCCTTTAGGGCCGAGGGTCACCACGACCGCATCCGCGAGTGTCTTTACCCCCTTGAGCATCGCTTCCCGGGCTTTCATATCGTATTTGATCTCTTTGGCCATCTTTCAACTACCTCCATATGTATATTGTGAAATGCTGTTATCGTAATCGGTTGGGTGTCGCCGTTTTATTCGATGACGCCCAGAACATCATCCTCGCGCATGATCAGGTATTCTTCACCTTCCACCTTGACTTCCGTGCCGGAATATTTTCCGAAAAGGACCCGGTCGCCGACTTTGAGTTCAAGGGCGATTCTCTGACCGTCGTCGCCGACTTTTCCGTTGCCTACGGCCACAACCTTGCCTTCGGCGGGTTTTTCTTTGGCGGTGTCCGGAATAATGATTCCGCCCTTGGTTTTGTTTTCCTCTTCAACGCGCTGAACCAGAATTCGATCCTGCAGGGGTTTCAACTTCATCTCTCATTCTCCTTTAGGTTTGATGATGGGTTTAATATTTAGTAGTAATAATGAGATATTACAAAATTCGAAGTAAGCGTCGAAACGACCTTCCTCAATTTTGTTGAAAACAATAATCACACATTTTTCGTTGTAAAGAATGGATCGTTATATTTTTTTGAAAGCTTTTCCGGCTCACATCCGTCGGCATGGATCCGATTCGGAGTGCCGTCTTCCGCACCTGGTGATCCCAGGTCCGGTCTTACACGGGGCCGGCGTCAGGACGACGTTTTGGACGAAGCGGCATTCGACCCGTCCGAAGCAGAGGCCTTGGTGTCATGCGTCGAGGACGTGGGGGTGTCCGCTTTCCCGCTGGAAGGGGTTTTCCTGGCATAATCCGTTACGTACCATCCCGACCCCTTGAGATGGAATGCGCTGTGGGAAATCAGCTTGTGAAGTTTTCCCGAACAGTGTTCACACGTGGTCAGGGGCGCTTCAGAGATTTTTTGAAGAACCTCTTCGGTCTTTCCACATTGTTCGCACTTGTACTCGTAAATCGGCATGATGTTATGACCTCCTCTGATCTTTTAGCTCTGAAAATGATCTTTTGGCTCTGAAAAGTTCCCGAAAAAACACTCTCTTAAGCAGAAGCATGCCAAATATAGGGCGTGTTTGGGGGTTGTCAAGAAAGTCGGACTTTTTTTTCGAAGACGTTGAAGACGGGGAGGGGATCAGCGAAGCATGTCCACCGGATCACAGTTCCGGCACCAGTGCCGATAGAAGCGGAATACCGGGATTTTTCCCGGTATCTGCATCTTTTCCAGGATATCCCGGGTATATTGATGTACCCGGATCTCTTCGGCCGTTTTTTCGTCGCTGGATGCGTCGAAATTTTGCAGAAACCTGCAAAAACGGACAATATGAATCAGTTCGTGGGTGACGATGTAGAGACAGAAGGGAAAAAGCCGCAGATCGGGATGCGCTTCGAGCGTTTTTAAAATGGCATGGTCCTGAAGGCATATTTTGTAGAAATCATAGGCGGCGGATCCGAGGGCGGTATCTTTCCGTTTGGCTTCGTACCGGATAACCTGCGCAAATGGTCCGTGAACAATTTCATCGTCATGGAGGTCCTGGAGGGTCTTGATGTCATATTTTAACCGCTGCCACTGGGACGCGGACATCTTATAATAGTTGCTGACCAAGTCCTCGGCCATGGATACGGTGTCGTCAACGATCCGTAACTGTTCATCGCTGAACATGGCCAGACGGCTTTTATCCGATGTTGCCGGGGACGAATCTTTCATCTCCGATCTTTCAAATTATCCGATAAAGTTGTAGACATCCGATGTAGATACATGATACCGAAAATCGTTTACCATAAAAAAAATAAAGAACAGGAGGTGATCAGTTGGGAAGTGTCATAAAAAAACGTCGAAAGAAAATGCGAAAACATAAACATCGAAAACTGCTGGCGCGTACGCGGCACCAGAGAAGAAAAGGCAAATAAAAGCCGCTCCGGTATGCCGATTACACTGGAAAAAGCACCCAACGGATGTCAGGTGCTTTTTCCGTTTTCAGGGCTTGACCGCTTCGGCGTATCCTTTGAGGTATTGCAGGAAATCCGAGTCGGTTGACATGACCAGGGAACTGTTCTGACCCAACGCGTTGCCGTATACCTCCAGCGTTTTGACAAAGGAATAAAAATCAGGATCGAGGTTGAAGGCTTCCGCATAGAGCTTGGTGGCCTCGGCATCGGCCTTGCCCTTGATCACCTCGGCGGTCCTGTAGGCCTCGGAGGTGATTCGCTTCAGTTCCCGTTCCTTTTGACCCCGAATCTTCTGGGCCTCTCCGCGGCCTTCGGAGCGAATCTTTTCGGCAATCTGCTTCCGCTCGGCGATCATACGGTTAAAGACCGAATTTCGGACCGTATCCACGTAGTCGATCCGCTTGATCTGTACATCCACCAATTCGATGCCGAATTGATCGACCTTGGGCTGGGCCTGTTTCAGGATGCCTTCAAGAAGTTTACGCCGGCCATAGTTGATTTTGGCCTGTTTCCGCTCCTTGCTTTCCTCCTCTTCCTCCTCCTGCCAGCCGAGATCCAGGAAGGAGAGTGGACGATTGCTCGTCCGCACCGCCTCGATCAATTTGTGGGAGGTGATGGCGTTTCTGACCGCCGGATCGATGATGTCGTTGAGGCGCCCGTTGGCGTTGAAGACGTCGGTAACGGTCTGGAGAAATTTGATGGGGTCGACGATTTTCCACCGGGCAAAGGCATCCACCCAGATATAGGTTTTTTCCTTGGTGGGGATCTGACCGGGGTCGCCGTCCCACTGCAACAGGATTTTGGGAAAAAAATTGGCCTGATCGATAAACGGCAGCTTCAATTTCAATCCCGGGGTTGTTTTGGCGTCGCCGATAATTCTGCCGAAACGGGTGATCACGACCTGTTCGGTCTCGTCCACCACGTAGGCTGATGCAAAAAGAACCATCGCTGCCACCAGCACCAGCGCAACAATCGTATTTCTGTAGATCATTTTATCCCACCGTCTTGTTTTCCGATATTGAGGAGCGGAAGAAGGTTCTTCTGTTGGTCGTCCACGATGTATTTATGCTCGAGTTTGGGATAGACCTCGTTCAGGGTTTCCAGATAGAGCCGTCGACGCGTCACGTCCTCCGCCTTGCTGTATTCGGCGAAGAGCGCTGTGAATCGGGAGGCGTCACCCTTGGCGCGGTTGACCCGATCCAGGGCATACCCTTCAGCCGCACGGATCGTTCGATCCGCCTCGCCCCGAGCTGTGGGGATGGCTTTGTTGTAGTCTTCCTTGGCCTGATAGATCAGTTGCTCCTTTTCCTGGGTCGCCTGGTTAACCTCGTTGAGGGAGGGTTGCACCGGCTCGGGAACGTCGGTTTTCTTCATTTCCACGGTTACGATATGAATACCGGTTTCGGCCTGATCCAGCTCCCGTTGGAGTGATTCCCGGGCGGCAACGGCGATTTCCTCCCGTTGACTGATGATGTCGTCGATGCTGCGATCTCCCACGACGAGGCGCATGGAGGCCTCGGACAGATCCCGCAAGAGCCGTTGCACATCACGCACCTTGAAGAGATAATTGTAGGGATCTTTGATCCGGTACTGGACGACCCACGGCACCACGCCGACGTTCAAGTCGCCGGTCAGCATCAAGGTAACGGTGTTGCCGCCTCCCGAAACCCGTGAAACACCGCCTGCCGCGCCGAATTCTTCGGTCTTGACCAGTCTCACGTTAACCTTTTTGACGGTTTCAATCCCAAGCGGCATTTTGAACTGAAGCCCCGGCTGGGTGGTCCGAACATAGCGTCCGAATCGCTGGACTACGCCCACCTCGCTGGGTTTGACCGTATAGAACATGGTCGATGCCAGCAGAATCACAAGGATTACGACAATGATCACGGGCCCGCCCGGTATCTTGAGGTTGTTGAATTTTTTCAGCAGGTCATCCATTTTCGGCGGGACGTCGCTTCGCCGCTGCTGTTGCTCTTTGAGTTTCTCCCAGTCCCAGCTCATCTGTCGGCCTACCTTTACCGTTTTAAGGTTTTGGATGAAAAACATCCCATCCTTGATAATAGTATACGCACCATTTGTTAAACTAAGGAATCAGGCCTTTCAAGTCAAGGAAAAACGGTTCGCGACAAGGGCGGGCGACAACCGGCGGCATCATATCATGAACCGGCTCGCGGTGTTGGGCGATATCCCTTTCAGTTTCAGGATCGTTGACCCCCCCGGCCGGATGACAATCACTTCGACGGCGGTATGGGGGGCGGTTTTGCTGTAGCCGATGCAGATGGACGCGGCCGTCAGGGTGTCTTCCTCCGTGGATTCGCCGGTAATCAAACCGATGGGGCCGGGGATGCTTCGGAGGCGGATCATGGTATTCCGGTTTCGGTCGGCGTACTTGATGAGGGCGTCGTTGTCCCGCTGATCCCGGCCGACGATGATCTTTGTATGCGGTCCGATGCGAAAATGACGTCCGTGTTTGAGCAGGTGCAGATTGCTTTCCGTATAGACGGTTTCATGATCGAAAAGGTCCTTCAAGCGGATGCAATAGTGTTTGTCCGTGAGCAGGCAGCCGCCGCCCGGGTTGGGGTAATCGACGACTTTGAAGTGTTGCGCCAGCGCGATCTGGGGTTTTCGGGAGCGCCCCGTGATTCCGTACAGCGTTTCGCGTCGAATCCATCCTTTTTTTTCGGGAATTGTTTCCGGAAGCCTTTGGATGCTGAGAGGCCGAACGATGTATCCTTCGTAGCCGGAGTTCTTCTCGACATAGCGCAGGGAATGGCGGGTCTGGGACATGGGGCGCTGGCCCATGACCTCCCCGCTGAACAAAAAATCGAACCCGTTCTCTTCCATCATTTCACCGGCCAGTCGAAACATCAGGGCGTGACAGTCGAGGCAGGGGTTCATGTTCTGTCCATACCCGCAAGGCGGGTTTTTCAGCATTTGAATATATATCGACGTGATGTTCCTGATCGTCAGGGGAATCTCCGTGAGGTCGGCTGCTCTCCGAGCCTTGTCAGCCGAAAAGAAGGGCGTCTCAAAACTGACCCAGGCGACATCGATGCCTTGCTCCCGCAACACCAGTGCGGATAGGATGCTGTCCAACCCTCCGGAGCAGAGACCCAGGGCGCGGACTTTTTTTTGATGTGAAACCATGATACAGAAATCTTTCCATGCGTTGGATGCCGGGCGTCCGGCAAGAGCTTTAGAGACATTCCATGATTATAGGGATTCGAAATACCAATGAAATCCAAAAATGAGATTCAGCAGATATGCGACATCCTAAGAAAGGCCTATCCGGATGTCAAGACGCAGCTGCTTCACCGGAACCCTTTCGAGCTGCTCATTTCGACCATCCTCTCAGCCCAGTGTACCGATCGCCAGGTCAACGGCGTTACGCCGGCCCTGTTCAGGGTATATCCCACACCGGATGCCCTGGCTCGGGCCCCCATAAAGAAGATCGAAGCACTCATCCGGCCTACGGGATTCTTTCACAACAAGGCCCGGAATATCCGGGCCTGCGCTGCCGCACTGGTGGATCGTTACGGCGGGGTCGTTCCCCATGGCATCGAGGAACTCGTTGCCTTGCCCGGCGTGGGACGCAAAACCGCCAATGTGGTGCGAAGTGCCGCCTTCGGCCAGGCAGCGGTGGTGGTGGATACTCATGTGAAGCGGATTTCCCGACGCTTGGGCCTCACTCGTCATGAGGATCCGGTCAAGATCGAGTTTGACCTGATGGCGAAGGTCCCCGAAGCGGAGTGGAACGATCTGGGGCTTCGCATGATCTATTTCGGCCGGGAGACCTGCAGGGCCAGAAAACCGGACTGTCCGAACTGTCCTCTGTTCGATCTGTGCGACTATCCGGAAAAGACTGCTTGAGGAACCAACAAAATAGCGAAACCATGTTTTCCATATTGAAACGTATTTTCCGACGAGGTTCTGTAAAGGTTCCCCGGCCCGAACCGGTTTCTTTGTCGCCGGATGGGGCGGAAGCAGCCGACGCCAAACCTGAAAAAACACCGGTACCGGCTCCGGCCGCGGCGGTCTCGACAAACGCGGTTGACGCGCCTTCCAAAATCCGGAAAAAAACCCCTCGACGCCGAAAACAGCCTCCCTCCGATCCGGGGCAACATCAACGCCGATCCGCGCTCCGGAATCGACACGGCATCCCTGTATTTCAGAAGGACGCCGATATTTCCCGGCTGTTTGAAAACCGACCGAAGGAGACAGTCCTGGACGCCGAAGGCCGACATCAGGCCGCGGCGTCAATGGCGCCCCGGCGCAAGGTTCGGCGACCGGCCAAAAACAAGAACGGCATTCCCGTGTTCAGGGAGGACACTGATTTCTCGCTCTATTTCAGGGATGTGCCGTCCCGGTCGGTGCCGGTAGGCGATCCAACGGCGGCACGGCGTGTTTCGAAGTCTGTTTCCGAGGATTTTCAGGTTTTGCTGGAGGAATCTCTCGCCGGGAAGACCGCCGAAATGCTGTTGGGAGAAAAATGCGACAGGCGGCTGAATGACGGCGACATGACGCCGGAACAGACGATACGTCAATATCCGCCGCCGCAGGAAGAACTCGATTTGCACGGCAAAACGGCCCGGGAAGCCATTGAGAGTACGCGCAGGTTTGTTGAGACATCTCGATATCGCGGAAAACGCACCCTTCTTGTCATCGTCGGAAAGGGGCTCCACTCCGAGGGGAGGGCCGTTCTCCCCGACGTCGTCGAGGCGGAACTCGCTCGTCTCCGACAATCGGGTAGAATCCTGGCCCACCGCTGGGAGCGGGGTGCAAGGCGCAAAAGCGGCGCCATCATCGTCTACCTGAATCCCATGTGACCCTCGGACGCGATGCCTTGGATTACGGAACACCGGCTGACGCCTTTGTGCGGTCGACGTCTGGAGACGGTCCGGATTCGTCTGAAATCCCCACGGGGGCTGATTTTCGTGCCGCCTTTGATCGGCGGCGACGCCGCTCAGCAGGTCCGTTATTTCCGCCGGCTGGTTCGGATGAGATATGATCTTGTTACCTTCAGTTATTCAGGACACGGTCGTTCGACAGGCCGGTTTTCCCACGCCGCTGCCTTGAAGGATACGGCGGCGCTGCTTCGGATCGTCGATCGGGAGAACCGCGGCGACGGTTTGCCGATAACTGGAATTGGCTGCTGCTACGGGGCCATACCGCTCATTTTTGGAAACAGCCGTTTGGCGGCGCCTCTCAAAAAGTTGGTGCTCATCAACGCTGTTTTCGATCTGAGCGTCAAAGCTGCGGCGACGTCCTTTTTCAGATACTATCGCGAGATTCACCAATGTCGCGGATCCGAATCGTTTTTGCGAGGGGTCTTCCGACGATACCTCGATTTCATGTTCCCTCAGGTTCACAAAACGCGTCACGAATTTGGACGGCTGCACCGTCGGCGCGTCCGTATTTTCAAAACCCTGGCGGACGTCCTTTTTCTGAATCCGCTCGCATCGATCCGGCAAGACCGCACCCAGGCCCTCTGTCTCTATGGACGGGAAGACCGTATATTGAGGTTCTACGGCACCGGTTATCCGGCGTCCTATGAAAAGACGGTAAAACGTATTTTCCCAACTGCGGCATTCCAACCTCTGCCGGGGGGGCATTTTCTATCCTCACCCGTCACGCGGAACGAAATCCTTCGGCGGATCCGGGTGTTTTCCGATCATCAAGGGCTCATCCTTCCGGTTTCACCAATTTTTAATACAGCTTTAACACGTATCTAACAATAGAAGGCTATCTTTGCACCATCGGATGGATGGGTACGGCGTCACAACGCATCCACCGAAAGCGAATTCGTGTTTGAAAGCAAACGGGTGACCCACCCAAACAACCTGATTGTTGGAGGAAAGGAAAACGATGAAGAAACAAAACGGTCTTTTGACCACGGTATTGGGACTTGCAATGGTGTTCACGGTATCCGCCGCAACGGCGGGAGACATCGTCGTGAAAGGATCGACCACGGTGCTTCCGATCGCCCAGGAAGTGGCGGAAGCTTATATGAAAGAAAATCCGGAGACCAAGATCACCATTTCCGGCGGCGGTTCCGGCAACGGTATCAAGGCGATCATTGACGGCACCACCGATGTCGGGAACGCTTCGCGGTTCATCAAGGACAAGGAGGTCAAGCTGGCCGTTGAAAAGGGAGTCTACCCCGTGCCCTTCGGTGTCGCCTACGACTGCATCATTCCCGTCGTGCACATGAGCAATCCGATCGCGGACGTGACCCTGGCCCAGCTCAAGGGGATCTACCAGGGCAGGATCCGCAACTGGAAGGACATCGGGGGCCCCGACAAGGAGATTACGGTCATCTCCAGAGACACCTCTTCGGGCACATATGAGGTATGGGAGGAAAAGGTACTGGAAAAGGAGCGGGTCTACCCCGGAGCACTGCTTCAGGCCTCCAACGGCGCGGTGGTGACGAGTGTCGCCAAAAACCCCAACGCCGTCGGCTATATCGGAATCGGCTATCTGAACGATCAGGTCAAGCCCCTGACAGTGGGCGGTATCGAAGGCTCCAAGGAGACCACATTGAACGGGAAATTTCCCGTTTCCCGTGCGCTTTATATGTTCACCCGCGGATGGCCGACCGGCGATGTCGCCAAATTCATCAATTATGTCATGCACCCCGAGAAAGGCCAGAAGTTCGTCGAGAAAAGCGGCTACGTTCCGCTCTACTGATCGATCGACAGAAAGTTTTGCGTTCGTTCCCCCATGGGGGTCCGAAAGGGGCAGCCGGTGCTGCCCCTTTGCGCATCTTACATATGAGGAAGTTTTCCAATGACCAAAAAGCGACAGTCGACCGAAAAGATCATGAAACGATTTTTCTTCAGCGTTGCAGGAGCATCCATCGCCATCCTTTTTTTGATCATGGCGTTTCTCTTCATGGAAGGACTGCCTATATTCAAGGTAGTTTCCGTCGGGGATTTCCTCTTTGGACACTATTGGTATCCCACGTCGGATCCGGCCGATTTTGGAATAATCCCCCTGATTATCGCTTCGCTCTCGGTGACGGCGCTCTCGTCGATGATTGCCATTCCGCTGGGCGTCATGACCGCCGTATACCTGGCCGAACTGGCCTCCAAGCGGGTGGCCGAGATCGTCAAGCCCATGGTCGAGCTGTTGGCGGCTTTGCCGTCGGTGGTCATCGGCTTTTTCGGGATGGTTATCATCGCCCCTTTCCTCCAGAACGTTTTCGATATCGCTACGGGTCTGAATCTTTTTAACGCCGCCCTGATGCTGGCCTTCATGTCGATTCCCACCATCTGCAGCCTTTCCGAAGACGCAATATACAGCGTGCCCACGGGTCTCAAGGAAGGGTCCCTCGCCCTGGGCGCAACCCACTGGGAGACCATCGTTCGGATCATTCTGCCTGCTTCCGTATCCGGTATCAGCACCGCCGTCATTCTGGGGATGTCCAGGGCCGTCGGCGAGACCATGGTGGTGCTGATGGTAGCGGGCGGGGCCGGGATGATCCCCGAGTCGATCTTCAGTCCGGTGCGCCCCCTCCCCGCCAGCATCGCCGCGGAGATGGCCGAGGCCCCCTTTCGAAGCGATCATTATCACGCCCTCTTTGCCATCGGTATTGTGCTTTTTGCATTTACCTTTTTTTTCAACCTGATTGCCGATCACATCGCCCATAAATACCGCCAGGTGGGCGAGGCGTCCCTCTGAAGCGGCGGGGGGCTCGGACATGGGGAAAAATGATATGGACATCACCAAGGATCAATACGTCGAGGAAAAACCTCGGGTCTTAAAATCCGCGCCGAAGCACCGGAAGATATCGCTGATTCAGGAAGCATTCGAGATTCGGCATCGACGCCGGAAGCTGATAGAGCGGCTCCTTTTCACCTGTTTCAGGGGTGCCGCGGTCCTCAACGGGCTGGCTCTGGCCGTCATCGTCTTTTTCATGCTCAAAAACGGCATCAGCGCCGTCACCTGGGAGTTCCTGACCGACGTGCCGCGGGATGCCATGACCCGGGGCGGGATCCTGCCCTGCATCGTCGGCACCATCCTCCTGGGCCTGGGCGCCATTATTATTGCGCTGCCCGTGGGGGTGGCCTCGGCCATCTATCTCAGTGAATATGCCAAGCAAGGCCCCGTCCTCCGGGCCATTCGTCTGGGTATCAACAACCTGGCGGGGGTGCCGTCGGTGATCTTCGGGCTCTTCGGCCTGGCCTTTTTTGTGACCTGGCTGAAGATGGGGGTCAGTCTCGCCGCCGGCTGCCTCACCCTGGCCGCGATGAGCCTGCCGGTCATCATCGGGTCAACGGAGGAGGCTCTCAAGTCGGTGCCCGACACCTATCGCGAGGCCTCTCTGGGCCTCGGCGCAACCAAATGGCAGACCATTTGCCGGGTGGTGCTGCCCGCCTCCCTCCCCGGGATCCTCACCGGCGCCATCCTGGGCCTGAGTCGGGCCGCCGGAGAGACCGCACCCATCATGTTCACGGCGGCGGTCTTCTACACCCCCGATCTCCCTGAATCTATTTTTGACGAAATCATGGCCTTGCCTTACCACATCTACGTGCTGGCGACGGCGGGGACCCATATCGAAGAGACACGGCACCTCCAGTACGGCACGGCCTTGGTGCTCATTGCGCTTGTGCTGGGAATGAACATGGTTGCCATCCTCTGGCGGAGCCGGTTGCGTCGAAAACTGAAATAATCCATGCCGCAGGTCCACTGACGGACCAGGGGCGGCCAGAATCCGAAAAGGAACATCACGATGTCTCCCAAGCTCAAGATGACGTCAACAGATCTGAATTTTTATTACGGGGATTTTCAGGCGTTGCACAACGTCAATCTGCAATTTCAGGAATGCCAGGTAACTGCTCTCATCGGTCCGTCAGGGTGCGGCAAAAGCACGTACCTGCGTTGTCTCAACCGGATGAACGATCTCATCCCCATCAGCCGGGTGGAAGGAAAGATCATGCTCGATGACGAGGACATCTACGACCCATCCCTCGACGTGGTCATGCTTCGGCGTCGGGTGGGCATGGTCTTTCAGAAACCCAATCCCTTTCCCAAGAGCATCTTCGAAAACACCGCTTACGGTCTTCGAGTGAACGGCGTGAAGGACAAAGCCTTCATTCAACACCGGGTAGAAGAAAGCCTCAAGCGGGCCGCTCTTTGGGAAGAGGTCAAGGACCGTCTCGACGATACGGCTCTGGGGCTGTCCGGTGGGCAGCAGCAGCGGCTCTGCATCGCCAGGGCTCTGGCCGTCGAACCCGAGGTGTTGTTGATGGACGAGCCGGCCTCAGCCCTCGACCCCATCGCCACCCAGAAAATCGAGGACTTGATTCACGAACTGAAGGAACTCTACACCATCATCATCGTGACCCACAGCATGCAGCAGGCCGCCCGGGTATCGGACATGACCGCTTTTTTTTACATGGGCAAGCTGATCGAGGTCGGTGAGACCGATACGGTGTTTACCCGTCCCAGGTTCAAGCAAACAGAAGATTACATTACCGGCCGTTTCGGTTGATGAAAAGGACGTGCTTATGGCCAAACACTTTCAAAAGGAACTGGAAAAATTAAAAAAACGGGTTCTGGGGCTCGGGGCTCAGGTGGAGGATCGGCTCCGCCTGGCGGGCAGGGTCATCGAATCCCGGGAACTCTTCGACGCGGAGCGGATCATCAAATCGGATTATCTAATCAACGAAGAAGAGGTCGAGATCGAGGAGGAGTGCCTCAAGATTCTGGCGCTCTACCAGCCGGTGGCGGTGGACCTCCGGTTTATTATTGCCGTCATCAAGATCAACAGCGAGCTGGAGCGCATCGCCGACGAGGCGACCAATATCGCTCATCGGCTCAAGAAGATCATTCAGTGCCATGACGGCTGCGGTATCAGCTATGACTACGGTGATCTGGTCAGGCGGGTTCAGGCCATGTTGAACAAGGGGTTGGACGCCATGATCAACCTGGATGTCGATTTGGCCTTCAAGGTGCTTCTCCTGGATGACGAGGTGGACAACCTCCATCATGAGATGTACCGGCGGGTCATGAAGGATATGCTCGCTTTCCCAGGCAACGTGGAATATCTGATGAACAAATTTCTGATCTCCCGGCATCTGGAACGGATCGGCGATCACGCCACCAACATCGCCGAGGAGGTGATCTACCTCGTGGAGGGCGAGATTGTCCGCCATAAGGATTATTGAGAAAAAGCTCTCGATCGATGTGGTCTATGGTTCGACGTGGACGTTTTAACAGTTTTCGGGATTCATGGGCCGGTGCCGGCATGGGACGGTTTGCGCCCCGCGCCGTTGTTTCAGCTGCTATGATCACCATCTGAAAGTTGAGTCAACACCTTGACGTGTCAGGGCGTTGAAGGCCCTGAAAGAAGTGGGGGAAGCCCCATGCCGCGTGGTGTCTTGCAAGGTTTTGCATGACGCTCTTGACGCGGACCTTGTTGGCTTGATAGGCAGAGATCGATCCATGAGATCGCGGTGTCTGCAATTCGGGTTGGCGACACAAAAATGAATCCTGCAGGATCTTTTCGGAGACGGGACGGCTGCAGGAATGACGGTGCAAAGAGAAGGACATCCATGAACCATGTTCATCAAGATCACCCGTAACATCCGATTGCCGGACCCGGTCAAGTCGGCCCGCCACCGGCATTGCCCCGAACTGGGGCCCAAGATACTCTTTTTCAGCGGCGGGAGTGCGCTGAAAGATACCTGCGCCGAGCTCATTCAGTACACCCACAACTCCATTCACGTCATCACCCCCTTCGATTCGGGCGGGAGCTCGGCCAGGCTCCGGGAGGCTTTCAAGATGCCCGCCATCGGGGATGTGCGTAACCGCCTTCTGGCCCTGGCCGACAGCAGCCTCCAGGGATATCCGGAAATTTTCAGGCTATTTGCCTGTCGGTTCCCTGAAGACGGTGACCCGACGGTCCTGAAGGGGGAGATGGCGGAGATGATCGCCGGCCGTCATCCCCTGGTCGCCGAAATCCCCGATCCCATGCGCAGAATCATCCGTCATTACCTGCATCTTTTTATAGAATTCATGCCCCGGGATTTTGATCTGAGAAAGGCGAGCATCGGAAATCTCATCCTGACGGCGGGCTATCTCGACAACCGGCGCAACCTCGACACCATCATCTATATTTTCTCCAAACTGGTCCAGGTGCGGGGGGTGGTGCGACCGGTGATCAACAAATACCTTCATCTGGTTGCCGCGCTGGCGGACGGCCGACGGATCGTCGGGCAGCACTTGATGACGGGCAAGGAGGTGTCGCCCCTGGGCTCCCGCATCACGGACCTCTGGCTGACGTCGAACCCGCAACGTCCGGAGCCCGTGCATGTTCCGATCCGACAGAAGACGGCGACCCTCATCGAGGAGGCCGATCTGATCTGTTATCCCATGGGCAGCTTCTATACAAGCCTTGTCGCCAACCTCTTGCCCCGGGGCGTGGGTCGGGCGGTCCGGCGAACCGCCTGTCCCAAAATCTTCATTCCGAACACCGGTGGATGCGATCCGGAAACCGTCGGCATGGGCATCATGGATCAGATCCGATGCCTGGCCTTTTTTTTGAACAGGGACGATCCAAACGTCCAGGAAACCCGGGGGGTTCTCGATTTTATCCTGGTGGACCAGGTCCGGGGCGATTACCATGGGGAACTGGACCGGGAGGAGTTGACGCGGATGGGCATCAATGTTATCGATACGACTCTGGTGAGCGACGAATCCGAGCCGCTGATCGATGAAAAACTTCTGGTTCCGGTGTTGCTGTCGCTGTCTTGATGCAACGTTGGAAGGAGAGCCATGCTTCAGGACAAAAACAAAATCCTCATTGAGAGCATCAAACGGCTGCTGAGACGAAACGCCATTCCACACCTGCGCAAAATCGTCAACAAAACCCACGCCGCCGATCTGTCGGACGTCTTTCCTTATCTGACGGTCCGGCAGCAGCACAAGCTCTTCGAACTCATCGATGACGTCGAAAAAAAGGGTATCCTTTTCAGCGAGCTGGATGAGGCCACCTTCCTTGCTTTCGTGGAACAGATGAACGTCGACGACATCGTTCCTGTCTTCGAAGCCATGCCCAGTGATGACGTCGCCGATCTTCTGGGCCAGCTGCGTGATGAAAAATCCGACGCCATCCTCAAGAAGATGAAGCGTGAAGGACAGGAGGAGGTGGAGAATCTTCTGAAGTACGGCGATGATACCGCGGGCGGCATCATGGTGCCGGATTTCATCGCCCTCAGGGAGGATGCCACGGCCGGCGAGGCCATCAAGATGTTCCAGAAGGATTACAAGGACGTGGAGATGCCCTTTTATCTCTATGTCGTGGACGAATACGGCAAGCTTGTCGGAGTGAGCTCGCTGCGGCAGCTGGTGGTCGTCTCACCCGATACCCCCCTCAAGGCCTTCATGTCCACGGACGTCTTCTCGGTCCGGACCGACACGGACCAGGAGGAAGTGGCCAAGCTGGTGGCGCGCTACGACATCCTGGCGGTTCCGGTGGTGGACGACACCAACACGCTGATGGGGATCATTACGGTGGACGATGTCATCGACATCATCAAGGAGGAGGCCACCGAGGACATCCTCAAGATGGCCGGCGTGGGAACGGAATTCATCGAATCGAAGTCCATACTGAAGAACACCCGGATCAGAATGCCGTGGCTTCTGGCCAGCTGTTTCGGCGGTCTTGCCGCCACCTTCATCATCGGGGAGTTTGAGGAGAGTCTGAAACAGGTGTCCGCACTCGCCGCCTTCATCCCCGTCATCATGGGCATGGGCGGCAATATCGGCACCCAGTCGTCCACTATCGTGGTCCGCGGCATTTCCACGGGGTTTCTGGACGTGCGGGAGATCTGGTCCGTGGTCTTCAAGGAACTCTCCATTGGATTGCTTCTGGGGCTTGTGTACGGGACGCTCATCGGGGTGGTTGCCCAATTCCGTTTCAGCGGCCCCAAATTGGCTCTGGCGGTGGGCTCCGCAGTCATCTGTTCCATGTCGGTGGCGGCCCTTGTAGGATCTCTGGTGCCCATGGTCTTTGCGAGAATGAACGTCGACCCTGCCGTGGCCACGGGGCCTTTCGTAACCACCTCCATCGACATCATCGCCGTGTTTTTTTACTTCCGGATCGCATCGATCCTTCTGGGTCTCTAATCGCCTCTTCTGAAACTGCTCGCGACGTTCAGCGTCGACACCCTGACGACTCTGATTCAGGGAGCACCGGATGTTCTCTCTGTATATTGGCGGTGGTTGCAGACGTGCATTCCGCCGTTTTTTCCATGTTCATCGGAAGGGCGGGAAACAGCATTTTGACCGAGGTTCCCCGGCCCTCCCGGCTTTGAATGGATATCGCTCCCCGATGGGCCCTGACGATGCCGAGAACGGCCGAAAGTCCCAATCCCCGACCCGTAAATTTGGTGGTGAAGAAGGGATCGAAGGCGCGGGTATGGGTGTTCGCGGTCATGCCGCATCCCGTATCGGTGATGTCAAGGTAGGCGTAATCACCCTCCGGCAGGTTGTCGTCATGGAACGGGGTTTGGAAGGTATTGCGACCGCAGTAGGTCGTCCCGATGGACAGGGTGATGCGCCCCGGATTTTGTCCAAAGGATTCCGCTGCGTTGGAAACGACGTTGATAACGGCCTGGTTGATCTGGGCGGCATCTCCTTTAATGAACACCGGTTCCTTACTTCTGACGAACAGAATATCCGCCTTGTCCGTAATCGAGATCTTCAGGAGACCGATCATCTCCTCCACCAGTTCGGGTAGGTTGATGGTCTGGGCTGTGATCAGCCCCCGTCCGGCATAGGTCAGCATCATGCTGCTCAGCTCCGCTGCACGTTCGGCCGCCTGCCCTGCCGCTTTGATATTGCGCATGATCGGTGTGTCGGGGCCAAGGGCGACGGCGGCCATCTCCAGGTTGCCCATGATGCCCATCAGCAGGTTGTTGAAATTGTGGGCCACGCTGCCGGCCATAAGGTTCAGACCCTCGAATTTCTGAATTTGAGATTCCAGGATCAGCCGTTCATTTTCCATCCGCTTCTGACGGGTGACGTCCCTTACCACGCAGATGCCGATCTTTTCCCCATGACGGTTCGTGACGGCCTCTGAGCTGACGAGCACATCGATGGGGCTGCCGTCTTTTTTTTGGAATCGGCAGGGGAAATCGGTGACACTTTCATGACCAAAAACCGGCGTCTTATCAGAAGTCGTCAGGGCCGGATCCTCCGGGTGAACCATGAAATAGGCATCCCGGCCAATAACCTCCTCCCGTTTATAACCCATTTCGACAAGCCATTTCCGGTTGACGTCGCAGAACCGCCTGTTCCGGTCGATAGAATGCATCATTACCGGAGACTTGTCGTATATGAACCGGTATCTCGCTTCGCTGTTGAGGAGTTCCCGGGTGCGCTCCTCCAGAGTGTCCTCAATGTGGAGAAGCGCCCGCTCCCGACACGCATTTTCACACAAGGTGATCAGACATTGTGGGTCGAAAGGCTTCCTGGCATATGCGGCGATACCCTGCTGCATCCATCCGAGGGCGAGCTCGGGCCGCGGGTCGTTGGCAATCATGATGAACACACCTTGCGGATGCATCTGCCGGAGTTCCTTCAGGAGTCGGTCTCCGGAGGTGTCGGGTAGCTGATGTTCCAGGACGATGATTTCCGCCTTGCGTTCTCTGAGGCAATTTACGGCTTCGAGACCGCTGAAGGCCGTGGCGGCGTAATACCCCGCGTATTCGAACGCGGATTTCAGCTTCTGGATGCTGGTTGCATCCGGATCGACGATCAGGACACGGGTTTTGATCCGGGAGGTGTGCCCCTTGAGAAGACCATTGACCTGATTGATGAATGTGGTCGTTCGGACGGGGACGGGCAGAAAGGCGTCGGCGCCGAGCCTCGCGGTGATCTGTCTGACATCCTCGCCGGAAAAGGTGGCGGACACCACGAGAATCGGTACGGCATTGAAGGCGGCATATTCCATAGATCGCAGCAGCCGACAGAATCGCCAGCCGTCGATGCCGGGCATATGGAGGTCGGTGACGATCAGGTCCGGCAACGCCGAGGAGAGCATATTTTCCAACGCCTCTCCGGCGGTATCGAAGGCTTGGGCGATAAGACCCTCCTGCGCCAGCATATTGGACAGGACGCGCAATTGAATGACATCGTCGTTGACCACGACGACAAGAGGAGATGTCACGTCTTGAACGGTCATATTCTTCCCTTCAGGTCACCGGCAACGTTAGGGGGTTTCACCTCGGATGTTCATGTGAATTTCAGAGCAACGTCGAATAAAAAACGCAACCTTCGGTGTCTGGAGACCGGTGCCGACAGAAGACGGCCGTCCCCTGTCGGCATCTTTTTGGGCCCACCATCACGAGAGTCGGAAGTCGGGTAAGGACAATCGTGGTCATCTGAAGAGGGCGACGATGAGACGATAGGCCACAATTCGATTGAGAACAAGGGAAAAATTTACTATAATTATTAAGTATTGATAGATGAAATCGAAATCACCATAGCTAAATTTATATATACCGGCATATTAGCCGAAGATACCCTTATGAAAAAAATCGGGAGATATATTGTCAGAGGGCAGCTTGGTCGGGGCGGCATGGGCCGGGTGTACAAGGTCGAAATGCCTGTTACGGGTAAGATTGTCGCATTGAAGCTGCTCAAGCCCGACCCGCTTCTGACGGACCTGCTGGGTTTGGAAAATATCCGGGGAATGTTTGTCCGGGAAGCGGTTACCATGGCGAATTTGAAACACCCGAATCTGCTGGATGTCTGGGATTTTGATGAGGCGGAGGGAATGCCTTTCTACATCATGGATTATCATTGCAACAATCTGGGGACCATGATCGGAGAAAGCCACATGATTGAAAAGCCCTCGCGTCGGATTCCTGCGGAGAAGGCTGTTCGATATATTCGCCAGATACTTGAGGGGTTGGCCTGCCTCCATTATGCCGGTGTGGTTCACCGAGATATCAAACCGTTCAATGTCCTGATCACCGATTACGACACCGTCAAAATCTGTGATTTCGGTCTTTCCAAAATGAGAGGATACCCCTTCAGGGGGCCTTCCAACCTCAAGGTCGGCACACCGGGGTACGCATCCCCGGAACAACAGAAGGATCCGGACGCCGTCGATTTCAGTGCCGACCTTTTTTCGGTGGGGGTGATGTTTTACCGAATGTTGACCGGAATTCTGCCCATGAAGGATCCCGCTTCTCCTCAGGCCCACAATCCGGATCTTGACGTCTTCTGGGACCGCTTTCTTCTCAAAGCCATCGAGCCGTCGCCCCTGCGGCGGTATCGCCGGGCCAGGTCCATGCTGGCGGCGTTGGATGACGTCTATGCCGTTTGGCGCGGCAAGCAGGAAAAAATCTGCCGGTATCCGTATCCGACCGGTCTGGAAGACCTGGCATCCGATGCGCCGGCAACGGTCGAATATGAGAAGCCGAGAAGTCGTCCTTTGAATGTCGATCTCAAAAAGGCACGGAGACTGTTCGGGTTGGATGAGCTTTTCCGACCTCAGGTATACACCGAAAACGATTTCAACGTCGATGTCGACGACGTCGTTGCCGATCGCGCCACTGGTCTTCTGTGGGAGCGGTCCGGATCCGAATATCCCATGACGTGGGATCGTGCCCGCCACTATGTCCGCGGTCTCAACGACCAAGGATTTTCAGGCCGGACCGATTGGCGGCTGCCGACGGTGGCCGAACTCACGACGCTTTTGATGAAGACCTATCCCCAGGAGACCCTTTGCATATCATCGGTTTTTGATGAGACCCAAAGGGGACTATGGAGCAGTGACAGGCGTTCCCCGGCGGCCGCCTGGTATGTCAGCTTGGATCTCGGTTTTGTTGCATGGCATGACCATACGGCGCGTTGTTATGTAAGGGCGGTATGTGATCGCTCAGGCTCGACGGATGAATTCAACGCTGCTCAAGCGACCGGCGAACGCTCTTGATCCAATTGCCTTGGACATTGACGTCAGGCGGAAAAAATGTTGGAAAAAGAATTCCCATTGTCCGAAACGACCTGCCCGGGCATCTACGCTCTTGATCTGTCCCTGGACCGTCTGAAAACCGGCGTCGACAACATCCGGCACGACGTCTATTTCAGCGGCGATTTTCACAAGACGGTTCAGCATTTCATTTTCCAGATCATCGTGAAGCAGACCCAGACCGAGGAAGTGCTGCATCTCGGGAAAGGGGTGAGCCTTACCAGGATTCGGGAGAAGTTCAGACGGCATTGCCGCGAGATTTTGCTTTACGGCATCAACAGCGCCAAATCCGAGCGGGAAATCGAGATTGATCGGTTGGTACAGCTTTCATTGTTAAAGTTGTTGCTGGACGCTATTCCGGAACAGTTCGAGCACTTCGAGGGGCGGCTCAAGGAAATCAGCCGAGGATATGAACTCTCCCACAATCAGGATGATGCCGTTGAACTGGATAAAAAAATAATTACCGTGAAGGAAAATCGCCAGGCCGTCATTCGAGGGGTCGGCCGAGACGTTTTCCTGAACCTCCAGGAGATCAACCAAAAGGACCTGAACGAACTGCGGCGCATCAATTTCGGAGATCGGACGGTGATTCCCGATACGGTCTTTTCCAATCCCATGTTCTTTGCCGAAAACCCTTTTGACGATTATTTCACACTCAAGCATTACGACATCATGTTCGGGCACCGGCCGGAAGATCCGGATCGATACGAGTCGCTCCTCTCGTCCGTCAAAAAAATTCTTTTTGAAATTTATGAAACCCCTCATCTTGCGCCGTTTCATCCGGACGATTCGAGGAGGCACCCCGATTTCGACGGATGCCTGAAAAGGGTGGAAAACATCGATTTTTTTTTCAACAGCTTTCAAACCACCTATCGATACCGATCGTTCCGGAAATCAGGGACGGATAAGGATATTCGCCGTCTCAAAAAGTTTTCGCGGGAGCAAAGAGAGCGTCTTTGGATTCTGTCTCGAAAGTTCGAACAAGATGGTATCCTGGAAAAGATCCTCGCTGTTTATGAAATGCAGCCGGTCTACCTCGAATTCTGTCCGCCCCTGGTTCCTCAGCTTATCGCTCAGTTTCTCATCGATCGGCGGGTCCGAAAGAATGTCGCCGTTCGCCTGAAGCAGATAAGTCGGTTTTACGGAAAAACATTTTCGACGAAACCGCTTCACCGGATTCGCCGGCAGATCTGGTGGACGCGGATTAAGCGCGAATATGGCTATCTGATTCGATTTTTGAAAAATTTTGTTCAGTTTCATAGAGATTTCCAGGATTACAAAGCCATTCGGGAGTCAATGGATCAGATCAACATGGCGACCGATCCGAAAATCATCAATCTCTCCCGTGTAAACAATACCCTTTACGAATTTCTGCTGCCGCACGAGCGTCGTTTTCAGGAAAAACCCATCTCGAGTCATGTCATCCTCAAGGCCGATGTGCGCGGATCCACGACGATCACTCACCGGATGATGATGCGGGACCTGAACCCGGCATCCTACTTCAGTCTTAATTTCTTTGACCCCATTACGGAGATTCTACCGGATTACGGTGCGGAGAAGGTCTTTGTGGAAGGGGATGCCCTCATCCTGTCGATATTTGAACGGGAAAGCGAGTCGGCGGGACGGTACAGCGTGGCCAGGGCCTGCGGTTTGGCGGTCAGTATTCTGTCCATCGTCAAAAGCTGCAACTTGAGAAACGGGAAATACCGCCTGCCGGACATAGAGCTTGGTATCGGCATCACATACACCGCCGGTCGGCCGGCCTTTCTTTTCGACGGTGACCAGCGCATCATGATATCCTCGGCCATCAATATAGCAGACCGCCTGGCCGGGTGCTCCAAGCCGCTGAAGCAGGCCCTTTTCAAGGAAAGCGCCCCGTTCAACCTCTATGTGTTCCAGTCGATGTCGGACGAGGCGATGTCCGAGGTGGATGACGATCTCTTTTTACGCTATAATGTCAACGGGATCGAACTCAGTTCGACCGGATTTCAACAATTGAGAGAAGAAATCGAGATCCAGACCTTTACGGTAAACGCTTCCAGGGCGAGTCGGCACAGCAAAATGAAATTTTACACGGGAAAATTTCCCCTGGTGAGCGGTGAGATTCAACGCCTGGTGATTCGTGAGGCGCCGATTGTCAGAATCGATCCAAACCATTACACGGTGAAGGGACTTACCGATCGAAAGTATTATGAGATATGCACCAACAGGAAGTTGCGGAAAATTGTTGAAAATCTCAGGGGATAACAGCGATCGGTGCTTGCATCGGAGCACAGCGGCATTACCATGGAAGGGTGTGGAATCGGGAAAAAATACAAGAGCGGGAGTTCGGTATCATGGTTACAATCCAGAAAAAGAACAAATACCGGGTCGGCATTCTGTCCGATACCCACGGCCTTCTCCGGAACTGTATTTATAAAGCCTTCGCAAAGGTCGACCTGATCATTCATGCGGGGGATGTGGGCGGAACAGCGGTACTGAGGGAATTGGAAAAGCTTGCCCCGGTCGTCGCGGTGAAAGGGAATACGGACGGCAATTGGGCTGCGGATGCCATTCCAGCTTTTGAGATGGTTTCCGTGGGAGAGATCATGATTTACGTTCTCCATGATCTCATGCAACTGGATTTGGACGCCGGTAGCGCCGGCGTGGACGTTGTCGTCAGCGGACACACGCATCAGCCTTGTATTGAAGAGAAGAATGGCGTCCTGTTCCTGAATCCGGGCAGCGTCGGCCCCCGACGATTCGATTATCCCATTTCAGCAGCGCTTCTTGAGATCAACGACGGAAGATTGTCCCCTAAAATACTCACATTTTAACCATAGTATGGACATCCGTTTCGATTTCATGGAAGGTTGCCCCCGGACAAAAATCAGTCTTTTGGTTAAACGAATTGATTTTAAATGAATATTCAATTATAATCAAGATTTTTAAAGAAACGGTTTCTCGAGCAGCCCATCGGTTTTCCTGTGCGTGGTGATGTCGGACCCGCTTGAATACAGGGGCGGTCCGGCGCGAACGGTTATAGGATCCGCAGGATGAAAATGGGTGCTGATTCCTATAATAATCCCGATTGCAGTGTTAGCCTGCGTGGAAGTCATGAAGTTGACCATCAACGACGTCGCCCGAAGTCTTGATCTCCCCCTCAGCACCGTGGAACGATGGATTCGCCAAGGTCGGATCCCCATCAAGCGGAGCGGACAGACCTATACCGTTGACAGGACGGCTCTGGAGAAGTGGGCTAAATCCCATAAGTTGGCGTTTTCCCTTCAGGACGCCCCGGCCGCCCCTGGAGCGGATGCCGTTGGTGTGCCGGACAGCGAAACGCTCCTGTCCGCGATGAAGCGGGGAGAGATTCTCTACGGGATTCACGGCGATACGACGGATGAGGTCCTGGCGTCGGCGGTGGAGGCGATGACGGTGTTTCCTGCCGAGGTCAAAACGGAGCTGCTTGAGCGACTCCTCGAACGGGAGCGTCTGACATCGACCGGGATCGGAAAAGGCGTCGCTATTCCGCATCCCCGAATGCCGTTTTTGGATGAGATTGATCAGTCGGTTATCGTCACCGGCTTCCTCGACAAGCCGATCGACTACCTGGCTGTAGACAGTCGGCCGGTGTTCGTTCTTTTTTTTCTTCTGAGCCCGACGCCAAAACAGCATCTTCAGATTCTGTCGCGGCTGTCGTTCTGCGTACGTGACGACGCGTTCGTCAGTTTTCTGAAAACCATACCGGATCCTGACGCTTTTGAGGCCAGGATCGAGGCCTTCGAAAGGACCATGAACAAAAAGGGATTGGTGTAGGCGGGTCGATGGGCAGGATGATCCCTCTGCGATACCCCGGGAAATGGAGTATCTTCCGCCTCGATGACCGCATGTTGCTCATCCTGATGGGCATCATCGTCGGAACATGCAGCGGCCTGGCCGCCGTGGCGCTGAGCCGATCCCTCATCGTCCTTCTGGAATGGACGCATGCTTACCGTTATTACTGGTGGGCGTTTTCCCTCCCGGCAGGTGGCGCCATGCTTTCCTCGCTGTTCATGAACAAGATCGTCAAGGAGGGTGCGGGGCACGGCGTGCCGGAGGTGATCTACAGCGTCTCTCGTTATGGCGGGCTTCTTCGTTTCCGCTCCAGCTTCTCCCGTCTCATTTCCAGCTGCCTGACCATCGGCAGCGGCGGTTCCGCCGGACCTGAGGCGCCGGTGGTCATGAGCGGCGCCGCCATCGGTTCCAATATCGCCACCTTTTTCTCCCTCAACGAGCGACAGCGGATCACCCTCGTTGGCTGCGGCGCCGCCGGAGCGATATCTTCGATTTTCAACGCCCCTATTGCCGGAATGGTGTTTACCGTCGAGGTGATTCTAGGTGAATGGACCGCCCTCAACATCATCCCTATCGCCATTGCATCAGTGGCCGGAACGGAGATTTCCCGTGTTCTTCAGGGCAACAATATCGTTTTCGATCATCGCGAGTTCGACATTGGGTTTCCCGACACCTTGGCCAGCTTTGGTCTGGCGGTACTGTGCGCCTTTACGGCTATTCTCTTGACACACGCGCTCAGGGCCATGCCCCGCCATTCGGCCCGTTTGCCCATGCCGGTCTGGATTCGGGCCGCCATCGGCGGCGCTGTGGTCGGTGTTATCGGCAGCTTTTTCCCGGTGGTTCTGGGGGAGGGATATCATTCCATTCAGGAGATGATCGACGGGATTTATACCCCGGGATTTGTTCTGGTGGCGGTGGGGATGCTGGCCAAAGTGGCCGCCACGTCTTTCACACTCGGGTGGGGCGGCTCCGGTGGAATTTTCGCACCGGCCCTGGTGATCGGGAGTCTGGCGGGGTTGACGTTTCATCGTGGACTTGCCTTCGTCTGGCCTTCCGTGGCATGGGTCAATGAAGGTTGCTTTGCGCTGCTGGGAATGGCCGGGTTGATCAGCGGCATGCTCCAGGCTCCTCTGACCGCTATTTTTCTGATTATTGAAATCACCGGCGATTACGGTGTCATTCTGCCGCTCATCATCGTGTCGACCATCTCTTCAACGGTCTGCCAGTACATCGAGCCGGCCTCTTTCTATCTTAAGGAACTGGTGGACAAGGGGCAGCTGCTCCGCCCCGGGACCGACGGCCGGGTGCTGTCGGACCTGAGCATTCAGGAACTCCTCGAGAAAGACTGCATCAGTGTAACTCCCGACATGCTGCTTCGAGACTTCATTGAGATTGTCAAACGGTCCCGGCGGAATCACTTCCCTGTCGAAGATCCCGTAAGCGGGGACTATCTCGGTATGGTCCATCTCGACGATATACGGCCCTATCTCTTCAATCCGGGTATGTATGACGCCGTGGTTCTGGAACAGATTCTGGACAGGGATGTCGAGGTGGTTTCCCTGGACGAAGACCTGACGGAAGTGCTGCAGTTGATGGATGAGAAACACCTGTTCAGCCTGCCGGTCATTTCCAACAAGCGATTTATCGGGATGATCTCCAAGGCAACGCTTCTGGACCGCTATCGTCAGGAACTTCGTGTACAAACGTGCCGATAAGGCGAGGAGATCTTATGGAAGCCCGATTGCTCCACATATTCAGAAACACCCCGTTGGGCAGAGAGACGCTCATGCAATCGATCCATTTCTGCAAGCAGATGGGCGTGACGCCGGTGGTTTACATTCCGGCGTTCATTAAATTTTTGATGTATTTTGAAAACGATGTCGTTCAAGTCGACCTGGACGCGTCCTATCTCACATCACCCGATACCGCCGTCGATCGCGTCTCCGGATTGATGGTCGAATACGGCCTGGAGGCCGGTTTTCTGACGCCCAGGAATTTCACGGCGTCGACCCTCCCGGACATTCCCTCCGATTTTGATTTCATGAGTTGTCCAAGAAGCATCAGCGATCTGTCTTCCAAGATCGGCCTCGGCTACATCGGTCCGCGGGTTCGGCGTATTGTCCGATCTGCTCGTTTTCCGGTGTTGTTGACCAGCCCTGTTTATAAACCCTGGACGAGCATCGCCGTCTTCTTTGGTGGATCCGTCAACGCGTTCAAAGCCTTGAATCTGGGGCTTCGCATCCAGCGGAAAACAGGAATGCCTCTCCGCCTGTTTACCGGAACCGAGGGAAAACATTCCGACGCCTACCGGGAGGCGGTTCGGGAGCAGGGGCTCGACAAGGCGCTCCGGCAATGCGGAGCAGAGTGGCATTTCTGGGAACGGGACGTGGATGAAGAAAATCTCTATGATGTTCCCCATGACGCCTTGGTCGTGCTGGGTGCTTTCGGGCATGGCCTGATTCGCGATTTTGTGTTCGGCAGTACCATGGAAAAGGTTCAGTCGGTTATCTCCAACAACCTCCTGATCGTCGGACCGGCATACGCTGCCGGACGTTGACGGGGAGGCTGCCTTGCGGGACGACGCTCCGATACTGGTGTATCATCCGGGGGCGCTGGGGGATGTCGTGGCGACCTTCGACAACCTCCTCCGTCTGAAGCAACGATTTCCCGGCGGCGTCGAGGGCGTCTGCCAAAACGCTCTCGGCAAGCTTGGGTGTACTCTGGGAATATTCAGGCGCGCATTTCCCGTGGAGTCGTCGGTGTTCGCGGGTTTGTACGCTGAAACGTCGGGCGGTTCCGATCCGGTGCCGGGCAGTCTTTTCCGTCCCTACGGCGGGGTCGTCCTGTTCTCCAATTCCCGGCATCTCGAAAGGGGGATTTCAAGGGTATTTCACGGACCCGTTTACCGAATGCCGCCCCGGCCCCCTATAACTTCTCGAATCCATATTCATGACCATGTTTCCGGGCACCTCGTCGCTGCGGGACTCCTGACGGCGGTGAATGACGGAGCATCCTTTCCCAAAGGCTTTCCGTCCGTAAAACGGCGGAAGGGCGCCTCGAAAACCGTTTTTATCCATCCCGGCTCAGGCAGTCTCCGGAAAAATTGGCCGTCGGCCCGGTTTGCGGCTTTGGCGCGGCGCATCCGACAGGAAGGAATGGTGCCGGAATTTATATTGGGCCCTGCCGAAGACCATATATTTCCACGAATCGCGGAAGATGTATCGGGATGGACGATTCATACCCCCGCCACGCTGGATGCTTTCGTAACGCTCCTTGAACGCGCTGACGGCTATGTCGGCAATGATGGCGGCGCAACGCATCTGGCCGCTTTCCTGGGGCTGCCGACTTTGGCAATTTTTGGTCCTTCGGATCCGGTCCGATGGCGGCCTCGGGGGCGCAGGACGGCGGTAGTGACGCCGGCAGATCTGAATTGCCGGCCTTGTTTTGAGAGAACAGAGGAAAATTGCGAAGGATCGCCGTGTCTTTTGGCCGTCACGGCGCCGGACGTGGCGGCCCGATTGCTGGAACTGCTTTCAGACTGCGGCTGAGGAAAACGTTATCCGAAAAAGCGATACCAGAGACCGGAAGCGACGGCCTGCAGCAGAACCAGCAGGGTGAGAACGATGGAGAGGGCCGCGCCGACGTTGTGCAGGAAGGCGTCCGGTCGTTTTTCCGGGTAGGCTATTATGTACCCTACGGCGATGCCGCTCAGGATCCCGGCGCCGTGGCCCCAGTTGTTGATATTTGGCATAAGACCGATGAGAAACAGGCCGACGAGCCAGCCGCTGACCTGTTTGAACAGTGCTTCGCCGAAAAGGCCGCCCCGGCTTTTTCCATAATATAGCAGGGCCCCGATGAGGCCGCATATGGCGGCGGACGCCCCAATGGTGAAACGAACGCCCGCGAGATAGGATGCGGCGTATCCGGCGATGCCGGTCAGTGTGTAGATGACGATCATCCGGCGGGCGCCGTAAGCCTGGATGGTCAGCGTTCCCAGCTGTTTCAGGGCAATCATGTTGAATAGGATGTGAAGCAGGCTGCCGTGAAGGTAACCGGCGGACACCAGGGACCACCAATTGCCGGCACGGTCGATGGGGATCGTTCCCGATGCACCCAGAAGCAGGAGACTTCCGCTGGACGGCGAGAAGGCCGTCAACGGGTTCATGAAGTTCAGATTCGGGGGATAGAGCAGCAGCGAGAGCAGATACAGGCCGACATTGACGTATATGAGGGCCGGGATGATGCGATATTCCAGTGATGCCCCGCCGAGGTTGACGATAGCCTTCCATGGCGCTCCCGGGCGCGCGGCCCCGCAATACGGGCAGCGGAGCTCGTCCCGTCCGACCAGTTTCCTGCAATGGGGGCAAAGGACTGAATTCTTTTGTGTGTCGTTCACGGCATTCCTTTCGAAGCACATCTTCCCGCCGGTCATCGGACCATCGGGATCATCTGGAATTGAAGCGGCGGGCTTTTTCCATGGCTGCTTCTGCGGCGGAGACATTGCCTCTCCCGCGGAGTGAATCGGCGATCAGCCGCCAGTTCCGGGCATGAAGTTGTGGGTTGTCTTTGGCCAGAAGGTTCGATTTGCGGGCGAGTTGCTCCGCCTGGCTGAAATTCCGGCGGGCCAACTGTATCTTACCCATCAGGTGCCACAATTCCGCATTGTTCGGATCAATGCGAACCGCCCGTTCGGCCGTGGTCTGGGCTTTGTCGAGATCTCCTTTAGCCAGGTATCGGGAGGCTTGGTCGGCAAGCGGGCTGACTGCCGCCAGGAGATAGTCGTTCTTCGTTGCGCTTTTAGCCGTTGACGTATTGCCAACGGACGCCAGGGGCTTGTCGTAGGCGGGCGGGGATAAACGGTTGTCGAGGGTGGACGAAGCTTCGGGGAGCCCACCTGATTTCCCGGCATCTACCGACCTTGTCGTCCCCGTCTGGGGCTGAGGCCGGTTGGCGGGGTATGAAACCGTCGGGCGGGGATAACTGCGCACCGGCGGTTTGGCGCAGCCGACAAAAGTCAACACCACGCCGAAAAAAAAGCATCCCAATACAGTCGACATTTTCATTAAAATAATTCCTTGAACCAGTTGAGGAGATTGTCGGGTCCGGACCTCGACCGTCGTTGGGGGGGCGCAGCCGGCGATTCCGCCGTTCGTTTGGGGATGCGCTGTCTGCAGGCGACGGTTTCCCGCGGTTCCGAACCCCGGATAAACGGCACTGATACGGCACCGGGGCACGCCGGTTCAGCGCGCATTCCCGTTACGGGGTCAACGGCAATGGCTGCTACGTTTTCGGGGGGTGTCAAGGTGAGGGGTGCGGCGGCGATCCGAGACATGATCTTCCCCCAGACCCTGAGCGCACCGGTGGCCCCCGACAGACCGCAGGGCGTGTTGTCGTCACGACCAATCCATACCGCAGCTACGCGATCTCCGGTGAATCCGGCAAACCAACTGTCTCGCATGTCATTCGTGGTTCCGGTCTTTCCAGCGGGCGTCAATCGACGTACCAGACCCTGATCCAGGGATCTGGCGGTGCCGTCGGTGGCAACGGCTTGGAGGGCGGTGTTGAGCAGATAGACGGCCCCAGGATCGATATTCTCCCGGACCGTCAGGGGATAGCGTTGGAGCAACTCGCCGTCGGAACGATAGACCGCCTGGATAGACTGGATCGGAGAGTAGAATCCACCGGACGCCAGAGTCTGGTACATTTGAGTTACCTCGATGGGGGACATCTCCAGCGCTCCTAGAAGGGCTGATGGATATGCAGGAAAATCCCCCTCGACGCCCAGCCGGTTCAGGGTGTCGAACACGGTCGCCAATCCGATGTCCATCCCCAGGCGGACGGCGGCGACATTGTAGGACTGAGCCAACGCCTCATACAGCGGCACGATACCGTGGTGTCGCCGATCATAATTTTTGGGGCTCCAGACGCTCCCGGCGGCCTTGATCTCGACCGGACCGTCATTCAGCGGCGTGACCAGGGTGTAATGCTGCGGTCTCATCAGCGCCGAGAGATAGATCACCGGCTTGACGAGAGATCCGATGGGGCGGCGGGCATCAAGAACCCGGTTGAACCCAGGGTCGCCGGGAAGACGTCCGCCCATCATCGCCACCACCTCATTGGCTGAGGTGGATGTCACCACCGCGGCAATCTCGAGGCTGTTTTTCGGAAGCCCCCTTCCGGATTCGATGGCGTTCAATTCAGTCGTCACCGATGCCTCCAAAGCCATCTGTACCTGGGGGTCAAGGGTCGAGAAGATCCTCAGCCCCTCGGACCTGAGGTCTTTCTCCTCGTATTCCAGGAGAAGCTGGCGTTTGACCAGCTCCATGAAGGCCGGAAAAGGACTGTTGCCCGACGGCGGTCTTGCCAGAATATCCAGCCGGGTCTTCATGGCCAGGTTGGCCTCACCGGGTCGAATCAGTTTCTGGCGGGCCATCATCTTCAGAACCTGGTTCCGACGTGCCAGGGCACGATCCGGGTTCTTACGCGGATCGTAGACTGACGGCCCTTTGAGCATCCCCACAAGCAGAGCTGTTTCACCGGCTCCCAGATCCTCCAGAGATCGGCCGAAATAGAACCGGCTGGCCATACCGAATCCATGAATGGCCCGATTGCCGTCCTGGGCGAGATAGACCTCGTTGATGTAGGCTTCGAAGATCTGGTCCTTGGTGTAAAAAAATTCGAGGCTGAGGGCCATGGCCGCCTCTTCGATTTTTCGACGCAGGGATTTCTCACGGCTCAGGAAAAGATTCTTGACCAGCTGCTGAGTCAGCGTGCTGCCCCCCTGAACAGTCTTCCCCGCCATGATATTGGCCTTGAGGGCCCGGAGGATCGAGAGGGGTTTAATGCCGTAATGTTCATAAAAATCCCGGTCCTCCACCGCCATGATGGTCTGGATGAGAAGGGGGGGGGCTTCACTGAATCTGACCCAGAGCCGATCCTGGTGGTGGGTGGGATAAAAGCTGCCGATGAGGGCCGGGTCGAGACGTGCGATTGAAAGCTGTTCCCCTGTTTCGATATCGCTCAGAGAGCGGATGCGGCCGTTTGCGATGGTGAGCCGAATCTTTTTTGAAGGTTCATGACCGTCGGGAAAGGCGAAGGGGCGGCTGTAAAGGGTAACACGGCCCCCTTTTCTGGAGAAGCTTCCGGGTACGGCGATCCGATCCGCCGGGCGGTAGGAAAGCAGGGAAAGCTCCTTCATCAGAGATGCTTCGTTCATGGCGAGACCGGGATAGAGTTCCAGCGGACGTGCATAGACCCGGGCCGGCAACTCCCATTTTTTGCTCCCGAAACGTTCCCTCGCCTCCCATCCGAGGCGGCCGATATATCCAATGAGTAAAAGAGCGATCAGAACGCCGGCCGTCAGGAAAAGATGCCTTCGAAGTCTCGGTGATTTTTTTTTGATTTTTTTCGCCGTCCTGGATGTCCTCTTTTTCTTCAAACCCTGACTCCGATTCATCATTCCCCGATGATTTTGACCAGTACGCGCTTTTCCCGGCGTCCATCGAATTCGCCGTAAAATATCTGCTCCCAAGTACCCAGATCCAGATGACCACGGGTAACGGCCACCGTAACCTCGCGGCCCATGATTTGGCGTTTCATATGGGCGTCGGCATTATCCTCCCCGACATTGTGGCGGTAGGCCGAAACCGGTTCATGGGGGGCGAGTTTTTCAAGCCAGACGTCATAGTCGTGATGAAGGCCCGACTCGTCGTCGTTGATGAAGACGGAGGCGGTGATGTGCATGGCGTTGACCAGTGCAAGGCCCTCCTGGATACCGCTTTCAACCAAGCATTTCGTGACCTGGGGCGTAATGTTGACGAAGGCCCGGCGGGTCGGTACATGGAACCACAATTCCTTTCTATAGCTCTTCATGGTGTCCTTCCAAAGGGGTTACAGTTTCTTCAGGAGCTGGTTCGCAGCGGTCAGAAGGGGATCCCATACCGGCCCGAAGGGCGGTGCATAGGCCAGATCCGACTGGCTGAAATCGGCTACGGTCATGTGGGCATGAAGCGCGACTGCCGCTGCGTTGATGCGATGCGCACAGCCTTCCCGGCCGACCATCTGTGCCCCCAACAGGCGGCCGGTTTCACGGTCGCCGACCAGGTGGACATGGATCGATGCGCTGCCGGGATGGGCGTGAGCCCGGGATCGGGTTTTGATGGTCACCGTCTCGGGAAGAAAACCCGCCGTCGTCGCTTCATTCTGCGTCAGGCCGGTGCAGGCCACCTCCAGGTCGAAGACCTTGAAGACGGCAGTACCGGCGATTCCCGAGAGACGGGTTTCAATGCCGCAGATATTGTCCGCGGCGGCCCATCCGGCACGGTTCGCCCTCAGCGCCAGGGGAATCCATACCCGCTTACCGGTCACCACGTGAAAAGCATCGGCACAGTCCCCGGCCGAATAAATGTATGGATTCGAGGTGCGGAGGGTCGCGTCGACGGATACGGCACCCATAGGCCCCGTCTCAAGCCCCGCATCAGCCGCGATTCGGCTGTTGGGGGAGATCCCCGCGGCGACGATGACCATATCGCAGGAGATCGTCATGTCGGCGGCACCTACCTTGAAACCCCCGCCGGGCGCTGCAGTGATATTTTCGACGGCACGGCCGTCATGGATCCCGACGCCGTGAGCCTCGAGTTCCGCACGTACACGGGCGGACAACTCCGAATCCATCCAGGGCAGCAGACCGGGCCGGGGTTTAATCATATCCACGGCGATCCCCCGTGCAGCGAGGGCTTCGCACATCTCAAGGGCGATATATCCCATGCCGATGATGACGACCCTGCCGATCTTTCGGCCCGAGAGGTAATGTTTCAGCCTTCGTCCGTCCTCGAGGTTTTTCAGGACCAGGACGCCCGGAAGCTTGATCCCCGGGATTTTCGGCAGGATCGGCGAGGCGCCCGTGGCGATCAGCAACCGGTCGTAGGGACTGGAAAAAGGCCGGCCGTCGGCATCGACGCCTTCCACCCGCCGGGATTCAGGGTCGATCCGTCGGGCCTCGTGGCGGAGGCGAACACGGATACCCTGCTTCTTTTCGAATACGGCGGCCTCGCGGACGACCAGGTCATCCATGTCTCGTTGGGGGTCTGCGATGTTGTAGGGCATGCCGCAGGCGCTGTATGAGACGTCCCGGGTCATCTCCAGGACGGTCACCCGAAGGTTCGGTTGGTGTCGTTTGGCGCGACTGGCGGCGCTCATCCCTGCGGCGTCGCCGCCTATGATGACAAAATCCATGAAGACCTCCTTGTTCTGTGCGGTTTGGGTTGAAGCATCGCCTCCGGCGGTAATGTTATGCCATCGCGGAGGCGGATCCGGACGCGGGACAACCGTCTCGGTTTCGGGCGTTCAGTTGACCGCATGCGGCGGAAATGTCCTGTCCCTTGCTGTGGCGGATGACGGCGGTATAGTTTTGGCTGGTGAGGATTTCCTGGAATTTCAAAATCCGAGCTTCATCGGGACGGCAAAACGGGCTGCCGTCGTGTTCGTTGAATGGGATCAGATTGATTTTGGCACGGACCGGACGCAGGAGGTCGACCAGGCGGCGGGCGTCCTTGTCCCCGTCGTTGACGCCGTCGATCAGGATGTATTCAAAGGTGATGCGTCGGCGCGGCTTGAGAGGGTATTCCCGGCAGGCCGCCATGAGAACCTCGATGGGATATCTCCGGTTGATGGGCATCAGGCGGGAACGGGTCTTGTTATCTGCCGCGTTTAGTGATATTGCAAGATTTACTTCCGTTTCCCGCCCCAGACGATCGAGTTGGGCCGCCAGACCGGCAGTGGAAACAGTAACCCGCCTGGCAGAAAATTTCAGGCCGCTGTCGGCGTCCGTGATGATTTGCAGAGCCCGGATGACGTGGGTGAGGTTGGCCAGCGGTTCCCCCATGCCCATAAATACGATGTTGGTCAGACGACGTGGGTCGGCGGCGGGGATGTCTAAAACGGCGTCGCGAACCTGGGCGATGATTTCGCCCATGGTGAGGTTGCGGATAAACCCCTCCTGCGCGGTCAGACAGAATCGGCATCCCTGAGCGCAGCCGACCTGGCTTGATATGCAGAGGGTGTAATGCTCTTTTTCGGGGATCAAAACCGATTCGATGAAGCGGCCGTCGTTCAGTCGCAACAGATATTTTCGGGCGCCGTCGCGGGCGGTTTCAACCGCGGTTCGATGCAGCCGGCCGATGACGAACCGCGCCGCCAGCTGCCGACGCAGGGGTTTGTTCAGGTCCGACATCTCTTCGAACCGGTCGACCTGGTGTTGGTAGATCCATTTAAAGATCTGTCCGGCCCGGTAAGGGGCGATACGCTCTTCCTGAAGTAGGCAGATGAGATCTGCCCGGGTGAGTTCCTTGATATCGATCGGCGTGGGTAGGTAATTCATTTTATATTGTTTTTACAAGAAGATCCAAAAATGATTTTTCTTGACATTACCTTGTTTGCATATTAAATTCAAGAATTTTAATTTGAAGTGAAATTGGTGCAGTTATGTTTGACAGTCTGAGCAGCAGGCTTGAAGGGGTATTTAAAAAGCTCAAGGGGCACGGCAAACTCACCGAGAAGAACGTCGAAGAGGGCCTGAGGGAGGTCCGGATGGCGCTCCTCGAGGCTGATGTTCATTACCGTGTAGCCAAAAAATTCATTGCCGATGTCAAAGCCCGCGCTCTTGGCCAGGAAGTCATGAAGAGTCTGACGCCGGGGCAGCAGGTCGTCAAGATTGTCAACGAAGAACTGACGCGTCTCATGGGTGAGAGCCTCGAAGACCTCAATCTTTCCGGCACCAGACCCGTATCGGTGATGCTTGTGGGGCTTCAGGGGTCCGGTAAGACGACGACGTCGGGAAAGCTTGCGGTTTATCTCAAAAAGAAAGGGAAAAAGCCGTATCTGGTGCCGGCGGACGTTTACCGTCCCGCAGCTATCGACCAGTTGAAAAAGTTGGGAGGGCAGATCGGCGTGCCGGTATTTCCGTCGGAAACCGAAATGGATCCGGTGGAGATTTGCGACAAGGCGAGGACCGCTGCCCAGAAGGCGGGGTGCGACGTCCTGCTGCTGGATACCGCGGGCCGCCTTCATCTGGATGCGGAGCTGATGGCGGAACTCGTTCGGATTCGGGATGCGGTGATGCCTTCGGACATTCTGCTGGTTGCCGATGCCATGACGGGGCAGGACGCGGTGAACATCTCGGAATCCTTTGACAAAGCCCTGGACCTCGGGGGTGTCATTCTATCCAAGATGGACGGCGATGCCAGGGGTGGTGCGGCTTTGTCTATTCGCGCGATTACGGGAAAGCCCATCAAATTTATCGGCGTCGGTGAAAAATTGACCCAACTTGAAGCCTTTCACCCCGACCGGATCGCATCGAGCATTCTGGGGATGGGAGACGTCCTGACTCTCATCGAAAAGGCCCAGTCGGTGATGGACGAGGAAAAGGCGGTCGAGCTCGAAAAAAAACTGAGGAAGAGCCAGTTCACCCTGGAAGATTTCAAGGATCAGATGGTCCAGATCCGAAAAATGGGATCCCTTGGAGACCTGATCGGTATGATCCCGGGGATGAAAACAAATAAACAGTTCAAGAACCTTGACGTCGACGAGACCGAGTTGGTTCGTATCGAGGCGATCATCAATTCCATGACGCCGCATGAACGGTCCCATCATCAAGTGATCAACGGGAGCCGGCGAAAGCGGATCGCACGGGGAAGCGGTACCCAGGTGCAGGACGTGAACCGGCTCCTGAAAAATTATACTCAGGTCATGAAAATGATCAAAAAACTCAACAAAGGCGGCATACGCGGATTTGGCCGTGGAATGCTGCCGTTTTGAAAGGAGATGTTGGAAGCGGTATGTCAGTAAAAATCAGACTCGCCAGGCATGGCGCAAAAAAGAGGCCGTTTTACAGAATTGTTGTCGCAAACATTGAAAGTCCGAGAGACGGACGGTTTCTGGAGGTTGTCGGCACCTATAATCCGTTGCCTGATCCGGCAGAGGTGAACCTGAAAGGGGATCGCGTTAAATACTGGATGGCGCAGGGTGCGGAGCCGACGGATACCGTAAGGAACCTTCTTAAAAAACAAGGACTGCTGACCAACCCCTGATCGTCGTCTTTACCCCTGACTCTCTTGAACCCTTTAAGGAGGCGGAGCTATGAAAGATCTGATTAAGTACATTGCGCAGGCACTGGTTGACAATCCTGATCAGGTATCGGTAGAGGAGGTTGAGGGAAACCAGACCTCAGTGCTCGAACTCAAAGTGGCAAAAGAGGATCTGGGGAAAGTCATCGGGAAACAGGGGCGTACGGCAAGAGCGATGCGTACGATACTGAGTGCGGCTTCCGCCAAGGTGAAAAAGCGCACGGTGCTTGAAATTTTAGAGTAGAGTGGTGAAGGAAGAGGCCTGTTTCATTATTGGAAAAATCATCGGGGTTCATGGTGTCCGGGGAAACCTGAAACTATACCCTCATATCGAATCCATGGCGCTTCTGGAGCCCGGCGTGACGGTATATGTCGGGAACCCTGAAAACACCGGCGCAACGTACGCGATTCGCTGGGCAAAGCCCCACCATCGTACGATACTCCTGGCGCTTGACAATGTGACGGATCGGGATACGGCCGAAGCCCTGGTGGGGAACGACGTGTTCACGGAAAAATCGCGATTGCCGGTGTTGGAGGAGGGGCACTACTATTGGGCTGATCTGATCGGCCTTGCCGTTCGAACGACGGCGTTCAGAGAGTTGGGGATCATTGCGTCCATATTCCGGACGGGAAGCAATGATGTCTATGTGATTCGGGACGGCAAAAGCGAAATGTTGATTCCGGCCCTCGCCTCGGTGGTGAAAAATGTGGATCTGAAGCACGGCACCATGACGGTGGATCTTCCCGAGGGACTGATCCCGAGGGACTGATATAGACGCAAGGGACCTCTTTTTGTGGGAATCATGGGTACGGCGATGTCGGACGCAGAGGTGCCGGCGTGCCGGAATGTTTGTTTCAGAGGCCTTCATGAGATGATTTTTCGGGTACTTACCATTTTCCCCGAGCTGTTTGATGCGTTCTGGGAAAACAGTATCATCAAGCGGGCGATCGAGGGTCACCACATCTCCGCGGCAGCTGTTGATATTCGACGATATACATCGGATAAACACCGCACCACGGATGATCGGCCTTACGGCGGCGGACCGGGAATGGTCATGAAACCCGAGCCTCTTGCCAAGGCTATCCAGGCGGCCAAGAAAATCACCCCTTTTTCCCGAACGGTGCTGATGACGCCCCAAGGGCGGCGATTCAATCAGTCCCTGGCCCATGAGCTGGCCCGGGAGGAGGGGGTGATTTTTGTATGCGGCCGTTATGAAGGGGTTGACGAGAGGATCTTCAATCAGTACATCGACGACGAAATCTCCATCGGTGATTATGTCCTCACCGGAGGCGAACTGCCGGTAATGATCATCATCGACGCGGTGACCCGCCTTCTGCCCGGTGTTCTGGGCGGTGCGGATTCCGCGGAAAAAGACTCATTTTCCGAGGGACTTCTGGAGCATGCCCATTATACCCGGCCAAGGGATTTTGAGGGGGACCGGGTTCCCGATGTTCTTCTTTCGGGCAACCATCAGGCTATAGAACAATGGCGTACCGAGACTGCCCTGATAAGAACGTTTCTCAAACGTCCGGACTTGATGGAAGACCGGGCCTTTACAGCCCGGGAGATCAACATTTTGAGAAAATGGTCTACCGAGATTGAAAGAATTGTTGAAACCCAAAATTTATCTCGCGCTGATTCACTACCCGGTCGTGAATAAAAACGGCGACACTGTCGCTGCGGCGGTGACGAATCTGGACTTGCACGATATCGCCAGACTGGCCAGAACTTACGGGGCTAAAGCCTTTTATGTGATCACTCCCCTGTCGGACCAACGGAAATTGGCCCGCCGGATTATATCCCACTGGGTGGAAGGCGGCGGAGGTGATTACAACCCCGCCCGAAAAGATGCGCTTTCCATCATCCGGATCAAGGAGAGGTACGAAGAGATGATCGATGAGATCACCGCAGAGGGGCAAGGCGTGCCCAAAACCGTGGTGACATCCGCGCGGAAAGCGCCGGGCAGTTTGAGCTGTGACCGGCTTCGCTGTATGCTGGCGCAAGGAGAGCCCTTTGTTCTCAATTTCGGCACGGCATGGGGCTTATCAGAGGAATTCATTCATGCAGCGGATTATCTGCTCGAGCCGATTACCGGGGGAACCCATTACAATCACCTGTCCGTCAGATCTGCGGCATCCATCATCGTGGACCGTCTTTTAGGCGGATCGTGTGAACAACATCAACATACCGAAATAGTTGGTTAGAGGGAATTATGAAACTATTGGAAAAAATGGAAAGGGAGATGATGCGTCTTGACGTACCGGATTTCATTCCCGGAGATACCGTCAAGGTGCATGTTAAAATCAAAGAGGGCGAAAAAGAACGTATCCAGGTCTTTCAAGGGGTGGTGATCAGCCGGCATCGGGGCATGGTCAATGCGACCTTCACCGTAAGGAAGGTATCCTACGGCGTCGGGGTCGAACGTATTTTTCCGTTGCATTCCCCCATCATCGACAAAATCGAGGTGGTCACCAAGGGGCGGGTTCGGCGATCTAAAATTTACTATCTTCGCAAGCTTCGGGGGAAGGCCGCTCGAATCAAGGAGAAACGCCTCAATTAATTCAAAGCCCACCATGTGGTCATTCGAAGCCCATGCCCGGAAAAAAGGTTTTGCGTCCATTGCGGGCGTTGACGAGGCCGGCCGGGGCCCCCTGGCCGGCCCTGTTGTCTCTGCCGCCGTGATGTTGCCTTCCGATTGGTTTGAGAACGGGTTGACGGCGGTAGGGACAATAGCGATTGACGATTCGAAGAAACTGGCGCCCCGGAAGCGGGAGATCCTCTTTGACCGCATTTATCGGGATGCCCCGGGCGTGGGGGTCGGCGTGGTGACTGCCGAGGAGATTGATCGCACGAATATCCTCCAGGCCGCTCTCCGGTCCATGGTCTTGGCGGTCAGGAATCTCGTTCTTCAGCCGGACTATCTTCTGGTCGACGGCCTTTTTCCGATTCCCATGGACCTGCCCCAGGAGCCGATTGTCAAGGGGGATGCCAAAAGCATATCCATTGCCGCAGCATCCATCGTCGCAAAGGTCACCAGAGACCGGCTCATGGAATGTTACCATCGGCAATACCCCCAATACGGCTTTTCCAGTCACAAAGGATACCCCACCCGGGCCCACCGTCTCGCCGTCGCTCTTTATGGCCCGAGCCCCATCCATCGCAAAACTTTCAAAGGTGTTCGTGAATATGTTGAATAAATCTCAGAAATTTGGCCGGGCGAGTGAGGCTTTGGCCGCTGACATTCTGAGACGATCGGGGTATCGTATTCTTGCCCGGAATTATCGGACGAAAATGGGTGAGATCGATATCATCGCCCGGGATGGAGAGACCATCGTATTCGTAGAGGTGAAGGCTCGTCGGGACAGGGGGCATTACGGTCATCCCAAATACGCCGTGACGCGAGCCAAGCAGCAGAAGATATCCAAAACAGCGCTTTATTATCTCAAGGGGACCGGGCAGATGGGCTGCAGCGCGCGTTTTGATGTCGTTACCCTCACACCCTGCGGCGATGACGTCCGGTGCGAGATCGTCAGAAATGCCTTCGAGCTTGCCTACGGCTGATCAATCCTGTCACCGGCAGCATGCGCCCCCTGGTCAGGGTAGGGATGGTGCCGACTGAATGCCCTTATCGCAGGCGGGCGGCGAAAGATTCGGGGTATCCCGCGTCGAGAATTTTGCGGATCGCCGTATCGATATCGTAACTGACCCGACGCACCTCCACCGATGACGCCGATATATCCCAAATGACATATTTGGCACGGTTGTCCCCGTCCCTGGGCTGGCCTACACTTCCCACGTTGATGAGATAGGCGGCGTCGTTTTCCAGAACGGCAACGCCCCGGGAGAACGGCAGGTAACGGGCGGATCCGCCGCGTACCCGAATCAGGTTCAACTCATGGGTGTGGCCGATGAAACAGTGCTTTTCGTCGATGCGGTGAAATGCGCGGCATATCTTGCGCTCCCGCATCTGGTAGAGGTAGAGGAACGGAGACTTCGGGGGAAATCCGTGAACGAACCGGGATCCCCATCGGATCAATAGGGACGGCATGCGATGGATATCCGCCAGGGTTTGAGAGGACAGCCCCGCGAAGGTCGATTGGAGTGTTGCCTGAACCTGTGGATTGAACCATTTGAAGAACCGAGGATATCTCACCGCCATTTCATGGTTTCCGAGAACCGAGAGGATGCCGCGCTCCCGAATCAACGCCATTACCGCTTCGGATTCGGCGCCGTATCCAATGTTATCACCCACTGAGACGATATGCTGGATTCCGGATCCGTCAATGTCCCTCAATACCGATTGAAACGCTTCGAGGTTTCCGTGGATGTCGGCAATGACGGCTATCCGCATGGCGTTTTTTTCAAATGGACAGCGGGATAACGTTCAGGTACCAGTTGATGAGACGGGGGCCGAAAAAGACGTAAATCGCTGCACCGGCTGAGAGAAAAGGGGCGAAAGGGACGGCCAGCTTCATGGTCTTCCCGCCGGTGATCATGAGTCCGACGCCCACGAGGGTTCCCAGGGCGGAACCGACGAACAGCGTGAACAGAACGCCCTTCCACCCGATGAGCGCTCCGATCATGGCCAGGAGCTTGATATCTCCACCGCCCATGCCGTCTGTTTTCTTGAGAGCGCTGTAACTCCAGGCGACGATGTAGAGGCTTCCTCCCCCGAACAGGATGCCTAAAAGAGCGTCTTTTACCGTCATCGACGGTACGGCCAATGAGGCGAGGAAGAACAAGGGGATTCCCGGGAGGGAAATGACGTCGGGAATGATCCTGTGATCGATGTCGATGAGACTGACGACCCAGAGCGTCGATAGGAACGTGAAGTAAACGATGGCTGACAGGCTTGCACCGAAAGTGGCGAATATGGCTGTCGCCGTAAGGCCGGTCGCCAGCTCGAGGGCCGGATATCGAAGCGGGATGGAGACACCGCAGTCTCGGCATCGACCTTTCAGGAGGGCATAGCTCAGCAGGGGAATATTGTTGTGGAACCGGATGGGCGCTCCGCATACCGGACAGGCGGACGGAGGGCGAACAATGGATTTCGCACGGGGGATCCGAAAGATGCAGACGTTCAGGAAGCTGCCGATGCACAGCCCGAAAACGAACACCACAAAGTGGATCAGGACCGATGGGTATATGGCCATGATAAATATATAGAAAGTTGAATGTCGGATGATTCCGCAAGGAATTTGAATTCAGGACTTGCGAATGTCGAAGCGCTCGATCCATCCATGGCTTTGCGCAGTGACAAAGCGTAGTGCATGACATATAATTGAATATGTGAAACCGCCAACCCTGAATTGAGATGCCGATGATCGACTCCGGAACGCGATCGGTTGTAATTGAAGTTGTAATAACCATGACATTCATGTCCTAGTTTTGCAAAAAAAGCAAGGATCATATTGTCAAAATGGAAATATGCGTTATCATATACGCTGAATTTATTCGCCTGAAGTCATGACTTAAGGCTGTCCGTTTTCAGCCGCACCACCGTCTGGAGTGCGCCGGAGATGGCATAAACGGTTACGGAAAATAGGAGAGAAAATGGCCGAATCGGACAAAGATGATCTTATCAGCATCATAGAAGAAGACGAAGAGGATATCGATATACCGGAAGTGTTGCCGTTGATGCCGGTGCGGGATGTCGTCATTTTTACGGATATGTTGCTGCCGCTTTTCGTGGGGCGGAAGAAATCCGTCAGAGCGGTGGAAGAAGCGGTGGCAAACGACAATTATCTGATGTTGGCTACCCAGCAGGATCCCGGCGTCGAAAACCCGAAACCCGAGGAGATATACACCCTGGGGACGGTAGCCCGCGTGCTTCGCATGTTGAAACTTCCGGACGGACGGATGAAAGCGTTGGTTCAGGGCGTTGCCAAGGCACGGATAGTGGAATACGTTCGTAAGCGCTCCTGGTATAGTGTCAAGATCAATCTCATCGAGGACCTGCCGGTTTCCAAGGATGACCTCACCATCGAGGCTCTCATGAGAAACGTCAGGGAGTACTCCGAGAAAATCATGACTCTTCGAGGGGAGATGAGCAGTGATGTGGGCGCCATTCTGGACAGCATCGAAGATCCTGGAAAGCTGGCCGACCTGGTGGCCTCCAACCTGAAGTTGAAGATTCAGGAATCTCAGATGATCCTGGAGATCATCGATCCTCTGGAGCGCCTCAAAAAGGTGAACGAGCTGCTTTCCCGTGAGGTGGACCTGTCGGCCATGCAGGCCAAGATCCAATCGGACGTAAAGGACGAGATTTCCAAGAGCCAGAGAGATTACTATCTGCGCGAGCAGGTGCGCGCCATTCACCGGGAATTGGGGGAGTTGGACGAAAAGGCCCTGGAGATCGAGGAGTACAAGCGGCGGATCAAACGGGCCCGTTTGGGCAAAGAGGCCAAGGAAGAGGCGGAAAAACAGCTCAGACGACTGGAGCAGATGCACCCCGACGCCGCCGAGGCGTCCATCGTCCGAACCTATCTGGACTGGCTGGTCGAACTTCCCTGGCAGAAAATGACCGCGGACCATTTCGACATCCCAGGGGCCAAAAAGGTGCTGGACGAAGACCATTACGGTTTGACCAAGGTCAAAGACCGAATACTTGAGTATTTGAGCGTCCGCAAGTTAAACCCCGAAACCAAAGGGCCCATTCTTTGCTTCGTGGGACCTCCGGGAGTGGGAAAAACTTCCCTGGGTCGTGCTATCGCCAAGGCCATGCGGCGGAAATTTTTTCGGATTTCTCTGGGAGGCGTTCGGGATGAGGCCGAGATTCGAGGACATCGCCGCACTTACATCGGCGCGCTCCCCGGTCGTATCATCCAGGGATTGAAACAGTGCGGCAGTCGGAATCCGGTGTTCATGATGGACGAGATCGATAAACTCGGCTCCGATTTCAGGGGCGATCCGTCATCAGCGCTGTTGGAGGCTCTGGACCCGGAGCAGAACGCCAACTTCAGCGATCACTACCTGAACCTTTCCTTCGATCTTTCCAAGGTGATGTTTATTCTTACCGCCAACATGACCGATACGATTCCTTCAGCCCTTCTCGACCGGATGGAGGTGATTCGGCTCTCCGGATACACTGACGAAGAGAAGATGGATATTGCGACGAAACATCTCTTGCCCCGACAGATCAAGGAAAACGGACTGAAGTCTAAAAATATCTCCATCACGGGCAATGCCATGCTCCAGATCATCAATGAATACACGTCGGAGGCGGGGGTCCGAAACCTCGAGCGGGAAATTGGGAGTATCTGCCGCAAGGTGGCCCGAAAGATAGCCGAGGGAGAAAAAGGGCCGTTTCTGGTTACTCGGGCCAATATTCATAAATATCTGGGGGTTCCACAGTACTATCCCGAGATGGACCAGGACGAGAGCCAAGTCGGTCTCTCGACGGGACTGGCCTGGACCGAGGCCGGAGGTGATGTCCTCTACATTGAGGTGTCGCTTTTCGGCGGGAAAGGAGATCTGCTCATCACCGGACAGCTGGGTGAGATCATGCAGGAATCCGCTCGAGCTGCCGTCAGTTATGCCCGTGCCAACATGGATCGATGGGGGGTGGACGAGTCGTTCTTCGAAAATCAGGATATCCACATTCACGTTCCCGCCGGTGCCATTCCCAAGGACGGTCCGTCGGCGGGTATCGCCATGGCAACCGCGCTGATATCGGTCATGACCGGTCGTCCGGTAAACAAGTATGTCGCCATGACCGGCGAGATCACCTTAAGAGGACGTGTCCTGCCCATCGGCGGTTTGAAGGAAAAAGCCCTCGGCGCTCTGAGAGGGGGCATTCAAACAGTGATTCTACCGGAGAAGAACAGGAAAGACCTCTCTGAAATTCCTGCGAACCTCAAACGAAAAATGAAGTTTATACCGGTTAAGCACATGGACGAGGTGCTTCCCATCGCCCTTGAGGAATCCGCCCCCAGGAAACGGCGGTCGGAACGGAAGACGCCCGCCGCGAAATCCCCCGGCACGTCGGCAGCGCGAGGGGAGCGCATGTGAGGATCCTGGCCGTCGACACCTGTTCCCGGAGCTGCAGTGTGGCCGTGACCGATTCAGGAAAGTTGGCAGGAGAGGTGACGACCCTGCGCCCGCAAACCCATTCCCGCCACCTGATGCGGATGATCGACATGGCCTTGGAGATGGCGGGCACGACGCTGGACGCGGTGGATGCCTTCGGCGTTACCCGTGGCCCGGGAAGTTTTACGGGGCTTCGCATTGGTATCAGCACAATCAAGGGATTGGCTCTGGCCGCCGGAAAACCGGCAGTAGGCGTTTCGAGTCTTCAAGCCCTGGCCTTGCCTTTGATGTGTTTCGATCGTCTTGTGTGCGCTCTCCTGGATGCAGGTAAGGGCGAGGTTTACAGCGCCTCTTATCGCTTCGCCCGAAGCGCCGGCCTTTCGGAAACCGAAGGCGACAGCCGATGGGGAACAACGGGTTTTTCAGCGGAGGAGAAGGTCCTGCACCCAGCGGACGTGTTAGCGGACATCACGGCGCCGTGTACGTTTGTGGGCGAAGGCGCCCGTGCTTATGCTTCCCTGATCACGGCCCGGCTGGGAGAGAAGGCCCGGCTGGCTGCAAACGAACATCATGTTATTCGAGGCGCCTCGGTGGCTCGGCTGGCCTTCCTTCGCCTGAAGTACGACGCGGGAAATGACATCACCGGCCTTGTCCCCAGGTATCTGCGCAAATCGGACGCGGAACTCAATCTCGACGCAAAACGCCGCACGGAACCCCGAAATGCCTGAGCCGCCATATCGTTTTTATTGACAATGCAGTATGATTTCACTATACAAAAACGATTGTCAGAGAACCATACCCTACAAAAGGCCGTTTAGATGAAAAATTTTGTCTGGTCCGATCCGCCGGGACAGACAGCATATCCCGTAGCAAAAGCCGGATATCCGTTTATATTCGCCGCCGCTTTTGCTACCGCTGTTTTTGCCCTTCTGGGGCTGGTCTGGCCGTCCGTTATTGGATTGGCGGCAACCCTAGGCATCTGTTGTTTTTTCAGGGATCCCGATCGTGTGATCCCCTACTCGGAAACGGGAGTCGTGTCACCTGCTGACGGCAGGGTGGTTTTCGTCGATACCGTCCCTGAGAATCCTTATATCGAAGGTCCGTCCTTGAAGGTCAGCGTGTTCATGAGCGTTTTCAATGTTCACGTGAACCGGGTTCCTTTTTCGGGAACCATTGTGGATGTTCTGTATCACCCCGGGAAATTTTTTTCGGCAAACCTGGATAAAGCCTCCAGCGATAACGAGCGCAATGCCGTCGTTCTCGAATCGTCCCAAGGCGTGCGGCTCTGCTTCGTTCAGATTGCCGGCCTGATCGCCCGACGGATTATCTGTTATGTCCAGCCCGGCGATCCGGTCACGAAAGGACAGCGTTTTGGTCTGATCTGTTTTGGTTCCCGGCTGGATCTATATCTGCCCTCGGATGCGACGCCATGCGTCCGGGTCGGCGATCGGGTGAAGGGCGGAACCTCCGTGTTGGGACATCTGAAATAAGCGGCCGTCTTCAGTGAGACCGCGCCGGGCGGTCTACGGAACGACACGATTCAAACGGAGACCACAGCGGTTGGTTTCGATAAAATGGCTCATGCTCAAGTTAGGTTTTAAGTGTCGTCAGATGGCTTAAAACCTAAATAATTTTATGAGATAACGTGGTGAGATAGCCCTCATGGCGTGGTGATGGTTTGACGGCGCTGTGATTCGTTTTTTGAGGAGCAGCGTATTCCGGGCGACGACCGGGGCTGAAAAGGCCGTCTGTCGAAAATGGGCGGTGCCCATGGAATCTTTGTTCGTTTCATTGCCGGCTATGCCAACTTTACATAACGCAGGAGAAAATTTTGGAACGTGTACCCATTACCAGAGAAGGATATGAATCCCTTAAACGAGAACTCGAAACGCTGAAGTCCGTCGAGCGACCGAAGAATATCAAGGCAATCGAAGAGGCCAGAGCTCACGGCGATCTTTCCGAAAACGCGGAATTCGATGCTGCGAAGGATCGTCAGGCGTTTATCGAGGGAAGGATCAGCGAACTGGGATTCAAGCTGGGGAATGCCGAGATCATTGACACTGAAAGTGTGTCCAGGGACCGTGCGGTCTTTGGATGCAAGGTGCTTCTTGAAAATATCGATACCGGAGAAGAGGTCCGGTATCAGTTGGTGGGACCTGATGAGTCGGATATCGAAAAAGGAAAGATTTCCGTTGGATCCCCCCTTGGAAAAGCGATCATCGGCAAATCGCCGGGAGAAGAAGTCGTTCTGAACGCTCCGGGCGGAAAACGGTGTTACGAGATCGTTGACATTTTGTAATCCAAAAGCGATAACCCGGGTCCGGCCGATTGAAGAAGCGGGCGGAGAAGAGGGAGAGGATAGTGGCGAGAATTACCATTGAGGATTGCCTGAACCGAGTTCCAAACCGGTTTAAACTGGTTCATATGGTGGCGAAGCGTGTTCGGCAGATCAGGGAGGGATCGGAATACCTGGTCAGCTCCCCGAAAAACGAAGATATTGTCGTGGCGCTGCGGGAAATCGCCGCAGCCAAAGTCTTTATCAAGAAAGAGCCCGACAAGGAATAGATGTTGCGGCACGTACACAAGACGCTCAGACGATCGGTGGGAAAGGCCCTGCACCGTTACGACATGATCGCGGATGGCGACCGGGTTCTGGTGGGCCTTTCGGGGGGCGCGGACAGTCTTACCCTGATGTGGTGTTTAAAGGAGCGTCTGGCCCGTGTTCCCATCCACTATGATCTGTTTGCCGTTTATATCGATCCTGGTTTTGAAGACGGCTTCAGCGACGATCTGATCCGTTATTCTGACGGCATGGGATATGCGCTGCGTGTGGAACATACCGATTTCGGCCCGCTGAGCCACAGCGACGTCAACCTGGAGAACCCTTGTTTTTTGTGCTCGCGGCTGCGTCGGAAGCGGCTTTTCGAGGTCGCCCGCGAACTCGGGTGCCGGAAGCTGGCGCTGGGGCACAACAAGGACGACATTATTGAAACCCTGTTTTTGAACATGTGCTACGCCGGTGAAATCAGCACCATGCTGCCGGTGCAGCCATTCTTTCAAGGCGCTTTTACGGTGATCAGACCTCTGGCGTTTTCGGACGAGGAGGTCATCCGGCGATTTGCAAAGGAAATGGCTTTCCCGGAATTCGTCAACTCGTGTCCCAGCGCCGCCACATCCCGGCGGGCTGAGATCAAGGCGATGCTGAAGACGCTCTATCGGTCCAATCGAAAAATCAAGGGAAATATTTTCAGGTCGATGAGTCATGTAAAACCGGATTATTTGTTACAATAGGCGCCGTGGATTGCCATATTCCGCAGCGCCGCAAACGATTCTCGAACCATGGTAGATGATGATAGACATACAAAGCCAGCGGGACGACCGCAATATCCCCATCGACAAGGTCGGCATCAAGAATCTCAGGTATCCCATCACCGTGAGAGACCGCCGAAACGGACGCCAGCACACGGTGGCCAGTATCAATATGTATGTGGATCTGCCCGGGAAGTATAAGGGCACCCACATGAGCCGCTTTGTGGAACTGCTCCACATCATCCGTCCGGAGATATCCCTTGACAAGTTTGCGCATATTCTCGAGCAGATGAAAGCCCATCTCGATGCGGCATCCGCCCACATTGAAATATCGTTTCCCTACTTTATCGAAAAGAAAGCGCCCGTCAGCGATTCCCCGGGCCTTCTGGATTATTCCTGCAAGCTCATCGGCGTGAGCGATTCGTCCGACGGTATCGACATCGTTTCGGAGGTGACGGTTCCCATCTCCTCCGTGTGTCCCTGTTCCAAGGAAATCAGCGATGTCGGCGCCCACAACCAGCGCGGCGAAGTGCGCCTCAGGACCCGATTCAAACGGTTTATCTGGATCGAGGATGTGATCGAGTTGGTGGAGGGATGTGCTTCCTGCGAGGTCTATTCGGTTTTGAAGCGTGTGGATGAAAAATGCGTGACGGAGAGGGGCTACAACAATCCCAAATTCGTCGAGGACGTGGTCCGTGACATCGCAGCCAAGCTACTCGAGGATCAGAACATCACCTGGTTTTCCGTCAGTGCCGAAAATTTCGAGTCCATCCACAACCACAGCGCATACGCCTCCATTACCCGCGGCGAAAACCCCAACGCAGGGGCGGAGAGTATCATCTAGTCGCTTTTTGTTCGAGAAGGCCGGCCAACCGTGACATGACCGGGTCGACGGATTTATCGGGGGTATTCAGTATCAGCACGAAAGGGGACAGACTGCCGTCCTTTCCCCTGACATAACCGACTCGCGTTTTGACCCCTGTGAGGCTTCCCGTCTTGTAATAGATGCCGCCGTCCTCCCGCATGAAGTCATGGAGCGGGGCGAAGGCTTCCAAGATCTTCATCATGCAAGCGGCCGTGATGCGATTTTCCCGCGATATCCCGGATCCTTCGACCATCCGTATGTCACGCCGCTTCAGCACAGTCCGGATATAGTCATCAGCGGCCAAAATGCCTTTTTCGAGGGTCCCCGGCGGGCCATGGACGGCGATTCCCGCTGAAATCAGCAGTTGATTCGCTATGTAGTTGTTGGAGTACATCAACAGTTGCCGAATGATCTCATCGAGACTGTATGTTGCGTCGTATCGGTACACCATCCGGTCTTGACCCGGTCGGATCACGCCCGACTTCACCTTCCCCCTGGAGCGAACGCCGGCGTCGCGTAGAAAATGACGGAACAGATGGCCAGCGTAAAGCATTGCTTCATCCTTTTCCGCCGACAGGACGATCCGCTCCGCCGTTCGACCGGATTGCCGAATGCGGTCAAGGATAAACGGAAGCAAAGGCGTCTGCGGTTCGGCACTGACATAGCGGTGCTCCGAGAGCCTGATGAAGTTGACGGTGTTGAAATTGACGGCGAGTGCGCCGTTGGGTGCGTCGTATGGATTGAGGGTGTCGGTGATCCCGGGCACGGCTACTGCCCCGAACCATGATCCGTCAACGATCAGGTCGTTGAAAACATGGATGCGTTCCGCCATTGTTGCCGATATATTTCGTATGACCTCCGAAATCAGGAGGGGGTCGCCGTATCCCTTGATTTTTAAATTATTTCGATCGTCCAGATAGAATTCGGTTTTGAAGCGGAACGCCGTGCCGAGATAGTGTCGGGCAATGAGGGCTGTCAGAATCTTCAGGGTGGAGGCCGGCACGAGCATCCTGTCGGCACGGATGCTCACCACCGTTTTGCCGGCAGGATCAGCCGCCAGAAGCGCGTCCTGGTCTCCCAGGAGGCGGGCGATGGACTGTCGTTCCATATTCAGGCGCTTCGATCCTTCGCCCCCGACGGCGGAGAAAGCGTCCGTCGCCCCGGGACGAACCCCATGACAGGCCGCCAGGAGCAGCAGAGAAAAAAACCACCGGTTCAATCGGCCGATCCTTCGCTGACAAGGGCACGGGCAACGGCCATATCATAGACGGACCTGGGATCGAACCCCCCGGATTTCCGGTCGTAAAGGGCAGCGGCGGCCTGGATCGCGGCAAACGGAACCCACCCGTGCTGTTCCCACAAGGTCGTGTCGTCGGCGCTCCACAGCCTGAAGCAGATGTCCGGCCCCGTTTTCCGGACATACATGTGAATACGGGGATTCTGGGGGTAGGGAAGATAATAGAGCCCCTTGTCATCTTTCATGATTGAGGTTTCCTTTCTCCCGGGCTTTCTTCTTGACCATCAGCAGCCCGGGACTCTTGTGGAGATACATGAGCGGCGAGTCACATCCCAGGTCCATGAAAGCCTGCTCCAGCGTGTCGAAGAGTACCGGCCTATCCGGCCACGTAAAGGATTTCTTTTCTTCGAGCAGGCGGTGCCAGGCATTTTCGCAGGCGGGCTTGCGGAGAAAAACTTCCCGCATGGCCGCATCGCAGAGAAACATCTCGCAAACAATCGGTTTTAAACGCCACAAACAACCGGACTCGGAGAGATAAACGCATTTGAATCCGTTTGAGGGGGCTTCGAGTACGCGAAAAAGGCTTGAAAGTTCTCGTTCTTCCGAGATCAGGGCGTTGATCGCGATGTCGGCAAAAAAGGTGATGATGCCGTCCTTCGAACAACAGGCGCTCAATCGGTTCCGATAACATTTCATGTTGCAAAGGTGCCCGAAATATTGCGACAGAAACCGCCCTGTCCTTCGGCGGAAGTCGAGATAGTCCGCCAAGGTGGCGCGAAGGTTCTCCCGTTGATCGTCGGACATGGCGTTCAGGTACGTTAACACGGCATTCAGACCGTTCAACTGTTCCTCTTGATAATCGTTCATAGTCAGTCAAAATATGGAAAAAACGATTGTAAGTCAAGTCTGCTCCTCATATAGTTGAAATATTGTTGGGAGGTTACATCCAAAAACCAGAACGAAAGCGGCATCTCGCCGTGCCGGGTCGGTGTCGGACATCCGCCGATGAACGAAAAACAGCAGAGACATGCCCTTGGGACTATCAGCGTGAAGGAGACGAACATGGAGAACACGGCTCGAACAGTCTTTGGATACCACGAAGCGACCAAACACCATTTCCATCGGTACGCACGATCTTTGGGTTTCATGGACTGGGGAAATCAGCCGGACCCGTTCCGAAACTATGTGGGCGCGGAGCGTTTTCCCCTGCCGTTGATCCGAGAGGATCCTGCGGCCGGTCACATATCCCTTTACCGCCGGATCCTTCCACCGGCTCCGTCGAACGCTTCGACCTTGGGGGCCTTTCTTGAGCTTTCCATGGGCCTTTCCGCCTGGAAAACAACCGGCGGCAGCAGATGGTCCCTTCGGATGAACCCCTCTTCCGGCAACCTGCATCCCACCGAGGTCCACCTCGTGTGGTCCGGAACAGAGGATCCAGCCGCCGGCGTCTACCACTACGATCCCTTCAACCACATGCTGGAGCAGCGGATGGCGCTTGCCGACGGCCTTGTACAAGCCATTCGGGACAGCTTTCATCCCGACGCCTTCCTGGTGGGCATCAGCAGTATTTTCTGGCGGGAATCCTGGAAATACGGTGAGCGTGCCTTTCGGTACTGCCTTCTGGACGCGGGGCACGCCCTTGCGACCCTGAGCTTTTCCGCAGGTCTTCTCGGTTGGCGGGTGACGGCCCTCGGCGGGTTATCGGATTCGGACATCGAGACGATCCTGGGGTTTGACCGGACAGTGTGGCCGAAATCGGGAAAGGAACATCCGGAATTGCTGTGCGTGGTATATCCGGCCGACGTTGTGGTCCCCCTGGATCTCTCCCCGGAGGTTGTCGCGGCCTTTTCAGAGATCCCCGTGGTCGGTTCCCCCAATCCACTCAGCGGGCGATCCGTCAATTGGGAGATCATCGATGCGGTTGCGGCCGCCGCCCGAAAACCCAAAACGACGGAAGCAACCTTCCGCCTTCCCGACCGGTCGTTTATAACGGCGCCGCCGTCAGCCTTTTCCGCGGCCGCCGTCATCCGGAAGCGGCGGAGCGCTACGGCATACGATGCCGGCGGGGAGATCGACCGGGAAGTCTTCTTGGGTATCCTTGACAAGACCCTGCCCCGCCATGCCGGGGCACCGTTTGATCTGGAGGCCTCGGCACCGGCGGTGGATCTTCTGCTGTTCGTCCATGGGGTGCGCGGACTGTCTCCGGGCCTCTATTGTTTCATACGAACCGAAGACGGCCTCGATGGTTTGAGACGTGCGATGAGGCCTGGTCTGCGCTGGTCGGCCGTGGACAACGGGTTTCCCCTGTTTCTGCTGCGAACGGGGGATTACAGGGACACGGCCCGGAGGGTCAGCTGTCATCAGGATATCGCCGGAGACGGCGTCTGTTCCCTGGGGATGATCGCGGCTTTCCGGTCAACGGTTCTTGGGGCACCCTACCAATACCGTCGCCTTTTTCGGGAGAGCGGAATGATCGGTCAGGTCCTCTATCTGGAAGCCGAGGCCGCCGGCATCCGCGGAACAGGAATCGGGTGCTATTTTGACGATGCCGTTCACGAACTTGCCGGATTTTCGGACGACCGCTACGTGAGCCTTTATCATTTCACGATGGGTGCACCCGTGGGGGATGGACGCCTTGAATCGATGCCGCCTTACCGTCATTTGTCGGACGTTTGAATTGCCTGATCCGGCAGTCTCGTGCCCCATGTGAGGATCAGTTCCGGGAAGGTGACCGGTCACCTCTCTCGCGGGGTCGGTCGATGGACCTTACAGCGTGGTTCGGTTCGTCGCAGAGATCCTGAAACACCTTTTTTTTCAGCGCGATAAATTCGTTGTCGTCGATCATTCCGTCCCGCTTCAAGCGAGCAAGGGAATGGATCTGATCAATCGGGTTTCGTGACGAATCCGAGGTTTGGGCATCACCGCTCATGTCCGGCAGCAGCGGCGTCGGATGGTCAGGAGCAGTCAGCAGGACGGGGGAGGACCGTCGCCCGCCGTAGGATAATGTCATGAGTCCGTTGAAGAGCACCAACTGAACCGGCTCCCCCCGTTCGGCGCGTCCGGCGGCATCCCGAAACGCCGCGGCGCCGTCCATGCGTATCCGTCGATAAAGCCGCCATCCAAATCTGGCCGTGAAAAAAATAGCCGACGCCACAAGGATGATACCCGATCCTATAATGGCATATCTGAAATCGAGGACGCCTTTAATCAGCACCACCACGAAGGTTCCCATCAGGGGGACGGCAAAAAGAGCGAGCAGGATAATATAGAACAATCCGAGATTGGACAACATGTACAGCTGACGTTTCAGAGCCTCGCCGCGCATGTATTGGTTTCGTTCCATTTTCATGAACAAACTCCTTTAAACAACATCATCAACGATATATAAAGGGCCGTGAAGAAATAATCAACTGGTTTTATCGAAGACGAAAGGATCAAGCATGGAAGCGACGGCGGCAGCGGCGTTCAGGGAATGCCTCGTTCGCTGGTATCTGGAACACCGACGGAAGCTGCCCTGGCGGCAAACGGTCGATCCGTTCGGCATATGGGTCTCCGAAGTGATGCTTCAGCAAACCCAGGTCGATACGGTCATTCCCTATTACCGGCGGTTCATGGCACGCTTTCCGACCGTGGGGCGTCTTGCCGAGGCTGATTTACAGGAGGTTCTCAAGCTCTGGGAGGGACTGGGTTATTATGCGCGAGCCCGAAATCTCCATCGCGCGGCTCGGCAACTGGCGGCGGATAACCACGGCATTCTCCCGGACGATGTTATTGCGCTCCGTAGGCTTGCAGGGATCGGCCGATATATTGCCGCAGCGGTCGCGAGTATCGCCTTTGGACGCCCTCATGCGGTGGTGGACGGAAACGTCAAACGGGTGCTGGCCCGGCTGTCGCTGATCAATGCTCCGGTGAACCGTGCCGATGCCTATCCTCTATTTGAAAAAGAGGCCCAGTCCCTGCTGGACCTCAAAGACCCCGGCCGCTTCAATCAAGCGGTAATGGAACTGGGGGCGCTGGTATGCCGACCGAAGCGGCCCCATTGCGATGCATGCCCGGTTGCCGCTTTCTGCCGGGCTTATTTGACCGGCCAGGTCTCGACCTATCCCAAGCGGGTATGCAAGCCGCCGATTCCCACCCGTGCCATGGCGGCGGGCGTGATTCAGAGGGGCGGCAGGGTACTGATCCTCCAGATTCCGCTGGAAGGACTTCTGGGCGGGTTCTGGGAGTTTCCGGGAGGGGCCGTGGAGGCCGGGGAATCATCGGAGGCGTCTTGCATTCGTCACATCCGGAAGAAGACCGGGCTCTCGGTGGACACTTGCGGCCACTTGGGACGAATCCGGCATGCCTATACCCATTTCAAGGTCCTGGCGGATCTGTTTATCTTTCGGTGGCGGTCCGGATCTGTCTGTCTTGACGACCATTTGGATCATCGTTGGGTCGGTCCCGAAGAATTGACACAATACCCCCTCCCCAAAACCCACCACAAGTTCATGTCGCTTCTGGTCGGACAGGATTTCCGAATCCAAAGACCGTAGCCGTAAAGAACCCCTCCGCGTCGCTCAGAGCGGGACGCCTGACGGACGGATGAGATAGAGCCGCCGAGGGAGGGCCAGGACCGGAAGGGTGTAGTGAACGACGTCGATGAAAATGTTCCCGGCGTCGTTCCCGTCGGCGATGAGCGCTTCGGCGGCGATGATCTCCTTTTCGGAAATTTCCCCCTTCATGGCGATGAGGAGACCATCGGATTTCAGGAGGGGTCGGGCCATTCGGATGAATCCGTCCAGGGCGGTAAGTGCCCGGCAGACGATTACATCGAAGGCCCCGGCCATGGGGTGCTGCATGGCCAGGGCTTCGGCTCGAATGTGATGGGCGGAAATGTCCTGCAATCCAAGGACCCGGATGAGGTAATTGAGGAAACTGACCTTTTTGCGAACGGTGTCGATCAGGGTGACTGAGAGGGATGGGTCCATGATTTTGAGGGGGATGCCTGGGAATCCGCCGCCGGATCCAATGTCTAGCGTAACGGACCCGCTCGGGATATGCCGGGAGGGCATGAGGGCATCGAGGAAATGCTTGACGGCGACGGCCTCGGGTGTGGTGATGGCCGTCAGATTGGTCGCCTTGTTCCAGTCCAGGAGGACCTCGGCGTGACGGGCAAATAGCCGCGCCTGGGACGGCGATACCGAAAGGCCCATGGCCGCCGCACCGCTTTCGATGAGCGCCAACCATTCCGGAGACCCGATTTCCATGGTTCTTTATACCTCGGGTTCGCGAAATTTGGTTTTGGGTTTATCCGGATCGTCGAAATCCATGAGGATGACGTAATCGCTGCTGCTGGAAATGATTTTTGCATTGGGGTACCGTCGCTTGAACACGTGAATCATGGCCGCATTTTCTCTGAGGGTCGTCGCGACGAATCCCTTGTAGTCGTTTTCTTTGGCGATAATCTCGAGCTGCTCCAGAATGTAGGAGGCGATACCCATGCCTTGGTAATCCTCCCGAACCACGAAAGCCACTTCCGCACGATCGTCCTCGGCTTCGGCGTAGGAACCAATGGCGATGATCTCCTGGTGTCGTTTCCTGTGAACCAGACCGATAAGAGACATGTTTTTCTTGTAGTCAACGCTGGCATACTGCTTTTGGAGCACTTCGTGGGAGAATACCTTCATTTTGTAAAAGAAACGGTAGTAGATGGTTTTTTCCTGAAGGCTGTAATAAAAATTCCGGTAAGCGAATTCATCCGATGGAAAGAGCGGTCGAAAGAGGACGGTTTTTCCGTTTTTCAGTTCCATGGTGGTCTTGTAACCCTCCAGGAAAATGAGGTCCTCCTGGGCCGGGGGCAACTGGTCGGAGAAGATGTAACGCTTGGTCCTGGCCGATTCGATGAGTTCCTCCCGGAATTTGGGATGGGCGATCTGGGTGAGCTCCATTGCCCGCTGGTAGATACTTTTGCCCTGAAGTTCGGCGATGCCGTACTCCGTAATGACGATATCCACGTCGGCCCGGGTCGTCGCCACGCCGGCGCCTTCGCTCAGATTGGGAACGATGCGGGAGACCGTTCCATTCTGGGCCGTTGACGGTAAGGCAACGATGGAGAAGCCGCCCTTGGACATGGCCGCACCCCGGAGAAAGTCGACCTGATCGCCGATGCCGCTGTAGAAAAGGTTGCCCATCGAATCCGAGCACACCTGTCCGGTCAGATCAACCTCGAGGGCGGAGCTGATGGAAATCAGGTTGTCGTTCCGGGCGATGACGGTGGGGTCGTTAACGTAATCGGAAGACCTGAAATAAAACATGGGGTTGTTGTGGACAAATTCATAGAGCTTTTTGGATCCCATGCAGAGGGACGCCACCACCCGGCCCGGGATCAGGGTTTTCTTCTTGTTGGTGATCGCCTTTTTTTCAAGGAGCGGAAGGAGTCCGTCGGTAATGACCTGCGTGTGGATTCCCAAGTCCTTTTTCTTGTGGAGATAGGGCATGATGGCATTGGGCAGATGGCCGAACCCCACCTGGATAGTGGCCTCGTCATCCACCACCTGAGAGACGTACATGCCGATGCGCCGGGTAATTTCGTCTCGCTTGGCGTAGGAGGACGTCATCTCCACGATATCTTCTTCGTGCAGCACGATATAGTCGATCTCGTCGATATGTACAAAGCTGTCACCCCAGGTTTTTGGCATTTTGGGATTGACCTGGGCGATGACCAACTTGGCGTTTTCCATACCCGACCGGGTGATGTCGACGGAAACGCCGAGACTGCAGTAGCCGAATTTATCCGGGGGACTCACCTGAATGAGCGCCACATCCAGCCCGATCCGTTTGCTGAAAAAAAGTGTTGGAATCTGGGATAGATAGGTCGGGATATAGTCGATTTTACCCTCAAAGGCGGCTTTGCGCATCGCGCGGCTGATGAAGAAGAGCTTGAGGGAAAAGCGTCTCAGAAACATGTCTTCGTTGACATAGTCGGACAGGGTGGAGGAGAGCATCTGGTAGATCATGATATCCTGCATGCTCATATCTTCCACCATGGTTCGGATGAGATGCTGGGGCTCTCCACACCCGGTGCCGATAAATACCCGACTGCCTCGCCGGATCTTCGAAACGGCTTTTTCGGCATTGACGACCTTGTGGGGGCAATACTCACGCACATCCATTCTGTCGCATTCTCCTTGAAAGATTGGTGATTGAAACGCATTGGCCGGAGCCAACGGAACCTTTCCGCATTCGGAACGTTGTATCGCGACGGTCGGCAGAAGGTTCGAAATCTGCCTGACGTGAAACCCTGATCACTACAGACCGGAATAACGGTTCAACATTAAGCGGCACTTTGAAATGTGAGTTTTGAACGTTTCACGAAATCGTCTGAAAATTGACTTTTTGCGAATACATAACATCGCAAATCACAAAAATAGTCAAGGAAGCTCTCTTGCCGGGAGTTGTTTTTTCGATTCCCGGAATCTGGACATCCGATGAAGCCCGAAAGCCTTCGGCGTCGATGTCGCCATAGATTATCGGAAAAAGGATGGGTATCATTCTTGACACATTATAACAATTTATTTAAATTGAACCGTTTAATGGAAAAGTTGGCTGAGCGTCGCGCGTCGTTTGGAAGAGGCCCGCCCCCGGCCCTGTCGCATCGAACGTCGTCTCATCAACCCCTTTGAGTGGATTGTGGCATATCATGGGGTCTCTGTTCGATCCACTCCTGTTAGTTGGGTGCGATTTGTTTATGGATGGTGCGCGGGGTGACAATCTTGAACCAAATTGTAGGAAGCGGAAACATTGAATTACAGAACAGATCCCGTTGCCGGATGGTGGCTGCCGGATGAAAAAATTCCTGAAACTGAACCTGAAATTGGAAATGGCGTCCTCAAAAAATCGATATTCGCCGTAAACCGGCCGGTTATGGTGGTGGTGAAGGATGGTCGTCTGGCCGTCACCAGGGGCGGTTATATTATGCTTGGGGGAGATACCTCCCCAAAAACCGATGCGCTGCCGCTTATGGCGTATGTGCCGCCGCTCCATCCGAGGCAGTTGGGGAATGCGGATTTCAGGCGACGTTATGGGCTTGATTACGCGTATGTCGTGGGTGCCATGGCCAACGGCATCACCTCGGTGGAGATGGTTGAGGCGGTGGGAAAGGCGGGAATGCTCGGATTTTTCGGAGCGGCGGGGCTATCCATCGAGGCTATTGAAACGGCTGTCGACCAACTTCAGCGCAGGCTTCCCGACGGCCGCTTCGGCGTCAACCTGATCCACAGCCCCAGTGAACCTGACCATGAAGCGGCCACCGTGGCGCTTTTCCTTCGCAAAGGGGTAAGACTCATCAGCGCGTCGGCATTTCTAGGGCTGACGCTGCCGTTGCTGCATTACCGGATCAAGGGGATTCATCGAGATGAGAACGGGAACGTGGTTTGCCCCAATCGCCTGGTGGCCAAGGTTTCCCGCGTGGAGGTGGCAGAGAAGTTTCTCTCGCCGCCACCGGCAAAGTTGGTGGCAAAGCTGGTGGCCGAAAGGAAAATCTCTCCCGAAGAGGCTGAACTGGCCCGATTGGTTCCGGTGGCCGACAGCTTGACGGCCGAAGCGGATTCCGGCGGTCATACGGACAATCGGCCGGCTCTCGCGCTTCTCCCCACCCTGATTGCCGTTCGGGATCACATGGTGGAAAAATATGTTTATCAGCACCCGATTCATGTGGGATTGGGCGGCGGCATCGCTACCCCTGCATCAACGGCGGCCGCGTTTGCCATGGGGGCGGCCTTTGTATTGACCGGGTCGATCAATCAGGCCTGTCTGGAAGCGGGAACCTCAAAGAAGGTTCGGGGAATGTTGGCTGAGGCACGACAGGCCGATGTGGCCATGGCTCCCGCCGCCGACATGTTCGAGATGGGCGTGAAGGTCCAGGTGCTCAAGCGGGGCACGATGTTTGCTCAGAGAGCCGCCAGGCTTTACGAGCTTTATGTGCGGCACGATCGGTATGAGGATATCCCGGCCGAGCAGAGAGCACTTCTTGAAAAGGACTATTTCCGGTGCAGTTTCCAGGCTGCATGGGAGCAGACCCGAGCTTTCTTCAGTCGCCGGGACCCGCGCCAGAACATTCGCGCGGAGAAGGATCCCAAACACAAGATGGCATTGGTGTTCCGATCCTATTTGGGTCAGTCGTCCGGGTGGGCCGTCACGGGGGATCCCACGCGGGTGATCGACTACCAGATCTGGTGCGGTCCGGCCATGGGGGCGTTCAACGAATGGACGCGAGGGACGTTTCTGGAACGGTCGGAGCAACGAGACACCTTGACGGTGGCTTTGAACCTGATGCTGGGCGCCAGCATCATTACACGGGTGAACTGGCTTCGGAACCAGGGCGTCGATGTGCCTCAGACCCTTGCGAAATACACCCCGCTCCCCCTGTCGGAACTTTTTGAAAAACTCGATCAGCGTTTTTAAAATTTCAAGATAATCAAGGTTGATGGATTTGACAGAAACGAACACACCCAGCAGAAAAGATGACCTCATCGCCGTTATCGGCATGGGATGCCTGTTTCCCAAAGCTTCCGGATTGAAAGCATACTGGCGACTGATCGTTCGCGGCCAGGACGCTATCGACGAGGTGCCAGAGACCCATTGGTCGCCTTCGGATTACTTCAATCCGGATCCCAAATTCCCGGACCATGTCTACTGTACCCGCGGCGGGTATCTCTCACCCGTGCCGTTCGATCCAACGGAATTCGGAATTCCGCCGGCCTCCCTGGAGGCGACGGACACCTCTCAACTCCTGGGATTGGTGGCGGCGCGTCTCGCGCTTGAGGATGCGGGATACGGCGGCGGACGAGAGTTCAACCATGACAGGACCAGCGTCATCCTCGGGGTGACGGGCACCCAGGAACTGGTCATCCCACTGGGCGCCCGACTGGGTCATCCGATTTGGCGACGCGCCCTTACGGCATCCGGCATTTCCGCTGAAAAAACGGCTGAGGTGATCGATCGTATTGCGGACGGGTACGTGCCCTGGCAGGAAAATTCATTTCCGGGACTTCTGGGGAATGTGGTGGCGGGGCGCATCTGCAACCGTCTCAATCTCGGAGGCACCAATTGTGTCGTGGATGCAGCCTGTGCGAGTTCCATGAGCGCCATGCATATGGCCGTGATGGAACTCAAGACCGGTCGGTCCGACATGGTGGTGACCGGTGGCGTGGATACGCTGAACGATATCTTTATGCACATGTGTTTCTCCAAGACGCCGATCCTTTCACCCACGGGGGATGTCCGTCCTTTTTCCAGGGACGCCGACGGATCGATCCTGGGAGAGGGGATCGGCCTCCTGGTTTTCAAGCGTCTTGCCGATGCCCAACTGGACGGCGACCGGATCTATGCGGTGATCAAGGGTATCGGCACCGCCAGCGATGGTCGATCCAGCAGTATTTACGCGCCTCGGCCGGAGGGGCAGATCAAGGCGCTTACGACAGCCTATCGAGAGGCTGAAATCAATCCCGAAACCGTCGAGTTGATCGAGGCTCACGGTACCGGCACGCGCGTCGGCGACGAGGTCGAGTTCAAGGCGCTCCGGGAGGTTTTCACGCAAATGGAATCGTCTTCCGGTCAGCAGCGAAAAAACTGGTGTGCCGTCGGCACCGTAAAGTCGATGATCGGACACACCAAGGCAGCGGCGGGTGCCGCCGGCGTCATCAAATCGATTCTCGCCCTTTACCACAAGGTTCTGCCGCCGACCCTCAAGGCCGAGATCCCCGACCCCCGGCTCGAGATAGAGGAGAGTCCTTTCTATCTCAGCACCTCTGTCCGCCCATGGCTGTCCACCGGCAGTCATCCGCGGCGGGCCGGCGTCAGCGCCTTCGGTTTCGGCGGCAGCAATTTTCACATGGTCCTTGAAGAGTATCCATCCTCGACACGTGAGCCGGCATGGGACGGATCTGTGGAGATCTTCGCCCTTTCCGGAGCCAGCCGTGAAGAGATCGCTCATCGACTCGAGGTGTTTCAGGGGGATATCGAGGACTTGCACGACGAAGACATCGCGGTCCTGGCAGCCCGAAGCCGGGCGGAATTTTCCGTGGGATCCCCTCATCGACTCTTGGTCGTCATCGAAAAAACCCTCGACCGTTTTGAAAATATAGCGAACGTCTTTTCGGAAGCCTTGAATACCCTGAAGGCGAACGTCAGGGAGACTATCTGGAATGTTCAGAATATCTTCTACGGCGGACCCGTAAGCGATTCAGGCAAGCTGGCCTTCGTTTTTCCCGGACAGGGGAGCCAGTACGTCGACATGGGCCGAGACCTGGTCTGCCGTTTCCCCGAAGCGTTGAAAGTCATGGACATGGCCAACGCAGTTGTTGATCGGCTGGGATTTCCGGGGGATCTCGTTTATCCAAAGCCCTCCCGAAGCCCGGCGGAGCGAGAAGAACAAGAAAATCGACTTCGACAGACCGAGGCGGCTCAACCGGCCATCGGCGCGGTGAGCCTGGCCATGGCGCGGATCCTGCAACGTTTCGGAGTGATGCCCGACAGCGTCTGCGGCCATAGCTTCGGGGAGTTGACAGCACTCTGCGCGGCAGGATGGATCGACGGCAAAACCTTTATGGATCTGGCCTTCACCCGGGGCAGGCTTATGGGTGCCGCGGGAGGCGGCACGATGACCGCGGTCAAGGCATCCCTGAACGAGATCGAGGACCTGATCCGCAAGCGGGGGCTCGATGTGGTTCTTGCCAATCGGAACACGCCGGACCAAGGGGTAATATCCGGTTCCGTCGACGCCGTGGAACAGGCCGAAGGCATCTTTCGATCTCTGGGGATCCAAATTCGACGCCTCCCCGTCTCGGCAGCGTTCCACAGCGATTTGATGGAGTCGGCCCATGCGCCTTTCGCCGAGGCTGTCGGGCGGACACCGATGCACCCTACCGACATCCGGGTGTTTTCCAATGCCACGGGGGGACCGTACCCTCTGAATCCCGATCAGGCCAGGAGACTTCTGGCCGATCAGATTCTGTCTCCGGTCGATTTTGTCCGGGAGATCAAAGCCCTTATGGATGCCGGGGTTCGAACCTTTGTGGAGGTTGGTCCCAAATCGGTCCTGACCGGTCTGATTCGGTCGATACTGAAGGGGTTGCACGTCAACGCCGTCGCCCTGGATGCCTCGTCCGGACGCCGGTTCGGCATTGCCGATCTGGCCAGACTTCTCTGCCATCTTGCGGTGATGGGGCATTCCGTGGCGCTGGAGCAATGGGAGACGAGAGCGCCCGAAAAACGGAAGCAACGGATGAACATTCCCCTCGTCGGCGCCAACTACCGCTCCCCCGTCAAAAAAAATCGACATCATGAGGCGGCTGGAAGCATGCCTGCGGTTGCCGATCGATCGAAAGCAACGGACAGTGCCGCTCCCATTGTCGCGGATATTCAACAGGCATTGCCTGACGAACAATCACCGGCCTTATCCGAAGCGGTTCGCTTCGAGCCGGATAAAACGCGTTCTAAAAACGAGAAGACAATGAACATGAAAAAAACACATCAGCCGCCGGTGACCGGAAATACCATCGGGGGATACTTGTCGGATGCCTTCAAAGTGGTCCAGGAGGGTCTGAAATCCATGCAGGCGCTCCAGATGCAGACCGCCGAGACCCATAAACGCTTTCTGGAAACCCAGGCTCAGGCCAACCGCACGCTTCAGGAGATGATGGAAAGCACTCAGCGTCTTGCCGAGGCTTCCCTGGGGAGGACGCCGATTGAGCCGACCCAGCCCTTCACGGCGCCGCTGCCGTCACCGACAACGGCATCCACGGCATCGGTCCCTCTTCAGGATGATACTGTGAAGCGGGCGGCGGTTTCGTCGTCGCCCTCACGAGCGCCGGCGACCGTTATGAAATCGGCGTCGGTGACCGATGCCGTATCGCCGACGCGTCCGGTTTCACCTTCTGACGGCAACAGACAGGCCGGAATCGAAGCCGCCATGCTGGCGGTGGTCGGTGAATTGACGGGCTACCCGGTGGAGATGATCTCTCTGGATATGGACATCGAGGCGGATCTGGGCATCGACTCCATCAAGCGAGTCGAGATTCTATCGGCCTTCGAGGAGAAGATGCCCCATTTACCCCAGATATCTCCCGAGATCATCGGGACGATGAAGACCCTGGGGCAAATTGTCGAATATCTTGTGGGCTCCGGCCCGGAAACAGATATATCATCGGCGCCGACAGACACGGAACCGGGGAACCCTTCGGCATCTCCCACAGCCATGGCAGCGGATCAGATCACATCGGTCCTTTTGTCGGTGGTGAGCGATCTGACGGGCTACCCGCCGGAGATGATCTCGCCGGATATGGACATCGAGGCGGATCTGGGCATCGACTCCATCAAGCGAGTCGAGATCCTATCGGCCTTCGAGGAGAAAATGCCCGGGCTGCCGCCGATCGCGCCCGAAACCATGGGAACCCTGAAAACCCTCTCGCAGATTGTGGATACCCTATCGGAGGCTTCAGGGGGGGGCGCTTCTACGGCGGAGGTGGTGGAAACGTGTGAGGCGGCCATGCCGTCTGATACCCCGGCCGCTGCAATCGACACGCAACAGATCACATCGGTCCTTTTGTCGGTGGTGAGCGATCTGACGGGCTATCCGCCGGAGATGATCTCGCCGGATATGGACATCGAGGCGGACCTGGGCATCGACTCCATCAAGCGTGTCGAGATCCTATCGGCCTTCGAGGAGAAAATGCCCCATCTCCCGCCGGTATCTCCGGAGATCGTAGGCACGCTCAAGACGCTCGGCCAGATCGTCGCCTATCTGGAAAACGGCGTCGAATCCGGTGAGACGGTTCCTTCGGTCGATGCGATCGAGATGGAAACGCCGCTTTCCCGTTCAGAGGTCCCGAGCGGTGAAAGCGACATGAATGAGCCGGTCCGCAGCGCGGTCTCGCATGACGATGCCGGTCCAGATACCGATGCCGACCGGACGGACCCGGTTCAAGTTGACAAAAAGATCGTTGTCCCTGTCCTCAATCCCCTTGAAGCGGCTGATCAGATCCAGATTCCCGATGGAAGATGCATCTTCATCACCGAAGATGCCGCAGGACTCGGCAGGGCCCTGGCCGTCGCTCTGGAAGCCTGTGGGTTTCAGACGGTTGTCGCCTCGCCCAAGGAACTTCCGGAATGGCAGGATGTCTGTCCCGCGGGCGGTCTGGTGATTCTGGCCGACGCGTGGGCCGACCAGGACGGCCGCTTCTTGCAGGAGTCCTTTGCGCTCGCGCGTCGATTGGGGCCGGACCTTTTAGAATCCGCCGGACAGGGCGGTGGGGTGTTCACCGCCGTCAGCCGTCTGGACGGAGCGTTTGGATTCAAGGGGGGCGGTGTCGCGACACCCTTCCAGGGAGGATTGTCCGGTCTGGTGAAAACCGCTGCTCTCGAATGGCCGGGGGTATGCTGTCATGCCCTCGATATTTCACCTGAATGGGATGACATAACCGAAATTGCCGAAGCCGTCGCCCGGGAGGTGGTTCAAACCGGTCCGGTGGAAGTGGGACTGGATCGCGAATACCGATGGGGGCTCTCCATGGAACCCGCCGAATATCCTCAGGGAACACTGAATCTGAATCCCGGGGATGTGTTGGTGGCCGCAGGCGGCGCCCGGGGCGTCACAGCCGAGTGTCTGTGCGCCCTTTCCAGGCGGATTCCCCTGACCTTCGTGCTTCTGGGACGATCCCCCATGCCGGAACCGGAGCCTCAGTGGCTGTCATCCTTAACGACGCCCGCGGAAATGAAGCGCGCCATCATGGAACACCAGTTCACCGACAAAACGCCGACGCCGGCTCAGGTGGAAGCGACTTATCGCAGGGTCATAAACGGCCGGGAGATTGCCGGGGTGATCCAGAGGCTGACGGCGGCCGATGCCACGGTTCACTATGAATCCGTGGATGTCCGGGACGCGGAGGGCGTAAAGCGGGTTCTGGATGCGGTACGGTCCGAACACGGTCCTGTCAAGGCATTGGTTTACGGCGCGGGTGTTCTGGAAGACCGACTTATTGTCGACAAAACTCCGGAACAGTTTTCCCGGGTATTCGAGACCAAGGTCGGCGGTCTGGAAGTTTTGATGGCTGCGCTCGAAAAAGATCCCCTGTCATATCTCATCCTTTTTTCATCCGTTGCCGCGCGGATGGGCAACAGGGGTCAGGCGGATTATGCCATGGCCAACGAAGTCCTCAACAAGATAGCCCAGAAGCAAGCGTTGCTCCGGCCTTCCTGCCGAGTCGTTTCCTTTAATTGGGGACCGTGGGCCGGCGGCATGGTGTCGCCCGAACTGCGGCGGGAATTTGAACGCAACGGCATTGACCTGATCCCTCTCAAGGCGGGTGCAGCAAGCATGGTGGCCGAGATGGCCGGCCGGCCGGGCGGGCCGGTCGAGATCGTCATGGGCAATGGTCTGTTACCGGTGAATGCGAAGGGTCTACCCGAGAATGAAACCGAAAGGAGCGCTGGAAACGTGCCGACACCGGAAGTCCTGAGCCCCATGAGTCTTTTGTTCAAGCGTGAGGTGGATATCGAACGGTTTCCCGTGATGGGGGCTACCGTTCTGGACGGCCAGCCGGTCTTTCCCTTTGCCCTCATGGCTGAATGGCTGGGGCACGGCGCCCTTCATGACAATCCGGGGCTCTATCTTCACGGCCTGGACGATATGCGGTTGGTGAAGCGCATCCAGGTGGGAGAGGGGCGTAAACTGATCCGTCTCATGGCCGGAAAGGCGCGACGAAAGGGCCTGGTGTACGAGGTCGACGTGGAACTCCGAAACGGCGTACAGGAAGATCATGGCGAGGTGATTCATTCCCGAGCCCGGGCCATTCTGACGGAGTCGCCTCATCAGGAACCGCCGTTTTTCAGCCCTCCGCTGGACATCCGGGTGAAATCCTACGCCAAAAGCATGGACGAGATCTATGAAAAGATCCTCTTCCTGGGAGAGGATCTTCGGGGAATACAGGAAATCATGAGCTGTTCGCCGAAAGGCATCATCGCCAAGATCATCTCGGCGCCCCCGCCGGATCGCTGGATGGTCGAGCCGCTTCGAAGTCGATGGATCGGCGACCCCCTTGTCCTTGATTCGGCTTTCCAGATGGTCACGGTGTGGTCTCATGAGCAGAAAGGTATGTTCAGCCTGCCCAGCTGCGGCGCAGCCTATCGCCAATACCGAAACGGCTTTCCCGAAAACGGGGTGACGGCGGTGTTCGAGGTGACGGCCGCCGACGACGATAGTGTTACCGGAAATTTTACTTTCCTCGACGTCAACAATGAGGTAGTGGCCCAGCTGATCGGGTATACGGCGGTGATGGCCAATCCGAACGGAACATCCTGACGATCTCGATTTTCGGGAAAAGCAAACCGCTCATCCTGATGTATGAAGCATTACCGCTGTTATTCGCATCGGAGGGGCGCCCGGTCGGGTGGGCGGGGAGACGTGCTCACCCCCCTGATCGGCTCGTGGGAGACGGGCAAAGGTTTGGGGAGTGGATCTAACGGCTCTCGAGGATCAGCGTCATCGGTCCGTCGTTGACAAGAGAGACATCCATCATGGCCCGGAATCGGCCGGTTTCCACCGGGATTCCGTGCGCATGCGCCGTGCTGATGAAATGATCGTAAAGAGCTTCTGCTTTTTCCGGCGGGGCCGCCTGGGCAAAGGAGGGGCGTCGCCCCTTGCGGCAGTCCCCATACAGGGTGAATTGAGAGACCACAAGGAGCGCGCCGCTGATATCCAGTAGGGAGCGATTCATTTTGCCCGCCTCGTCTTCGAAGATTCTCAGGTAACGGATTTTGTCCAGGAGGTATTCGGCATCCCGAGGGGTGTCGTCCCTGGAAACCCCTAACAGCACCAGGATGCCTCGGCCGATTCGGCCGACCATCCGGCCCTCGACACTGACGGCGCTTTCTTTCACGCGCTGGATTACGGCCTTCATGTCAGGATCGCTTTTTCATGAGCTCCGCGAAGGGATTGTTGAAAGGTTCGTTTCGTTTCCGGCGGTTTTTTCCGATTTCCGGCTTTTCAGTGGACTGTTTACGCCGGGGCTTTTGCTTTCCGGCAACGGCGGCGTTTCCTGAAAATCCGGATTGTTTCTGCTCATTCGAGGCCGACCGCATGGAAAGTGCGATTCGGTTTCGTGCCAGATCCACGTCCAGGACCGTCACCGTCACGCGCTGCCCCACTTTGACAATTTCCCCCGGGTCCTTCACGAAGCGATCCGCCAATTCACTGATATGCACGAGACCGTCCTGGTGAACCCCCACATCGACAAAGGCGCCGAAAGCCGTGACATTTGAGACGATGCCGGGCAATTTCATCCCCTGGACGAGATCGGAGGGTGTTTCGACACCCGGAGCAAAGGTAAAGGGTTCGAAAACCTTTCTCGGATCCCGTCCGGGTTTGGCCAGTTCTTCGAGAATATCCCTGAGGGTGGGAAGTCCCACCGTTTCCGTGACATACAAAGCAATGTCGATTTTTCTTCGCAAGTCCCCCGACGCCATGAGATCCGACACGGTGCAGCCAAGGTCGGCGGCCATCCGTTCCACAACAGGGTAGCTTTCGGGGTGGACCGCACTGGCATCCAGAGGGTTTTCGCCGTCGCTGACGCGGAGAAAGCCGGCGCATTGTTCAAAAGCCTTGGGACCCAAACGCTTGACCTTCTGAAGCGTTGTCCGTGACCGAAATGGACCGTTTTCGTCACGGAAGGCGACGATGTTTTTCGCCAGTTGGGGACCGAGACCGGACACATAGGTCAATAACTGAACGCTGGCTCGGTTGACGTCGACCCCGACGCCGTTGACGCAGCTCACCACAACGTCATCCAGGGCCGATTTAAGGGCCCCCTGATCGACGTCGTGTTGGTATTGGCCGACACCGATGGATTTTGGGTCAATCTTGACCAACTCCGATAAGGGGTCCATGAGCCTCCGGCCGATGGAGACGGCACCACGCACGGTCAGATCCAGATCCGGGAACTCCTCCCGGGCTACATCAGAGGCGGAGTAGATGGAAGCGCCGCTTTCGTTGACCATGACGACAGGGAGGTCTCGGGGCAGGTCGAGACCCCTGAAGAATGATTCGGTTTCACGCCCGGCCGTCCCGTTGCCCACGGCGACGGCCTCGATCTCAAAATCCCGGCATAGCTTTCGGACAAGATTCGTTGCGCGTTCCGGCTGATGAAGGTAAACGGTGTCGTGATGGAGAAGCTTTCCCTGCCGATCGAGGCAGACGATCTTGCATCCGGTCCGGAATCCCGGATCGACCCCCATGACCCGTTTGGGACCGAGGGGGGGCGCCAGAAGAAGCTCTCGCAGGTTTTCGGCGAAGACCCGGATAGCCTCGGCGTCGGCGGCCTCCTTGGCGGCGAGCCGAACCTCCGTCTCCATGGAACGGGAAAGGAGGCGTTTGTAGCTGTCGGCCACTGCCGTCGCGATCTGATCGGCCGCGGCGCCGGAAGTCTTGATAAAGCGATGTCTCAGAAGGGCCAGGGCATCCTCTTCCGGCGGCGCGACGATGAGGCTGAGGATCTCCTCGTTTTCTCCCCGCCGCATGGCAAGCACCCGATGGGACGGGGCGGTTTTGACCGGCTCCTCCCAATTGAAATAGTCCCTGAATTTGGCGCCCTTTTCCGCCATTCCCGGGAGGACCTCACTCCGAAAGACCCCTTTTTCGAAATACAGATTCCGAATATCGGCCCGGGCCTCCGCGTTTTCATTGATCCATTCGGCGATGATGTGGCGCGCACCCAGAAGGGCTTCCTCCGCGGTTTCGACCCCGCCTTCGGGGTTCACGAATTCGGTGGCCGCTGTTTCCGGATCGGGTGTGGACTGTTCGAAAATCGTTCTCGCCAGGGGCTCCAGACCCTTTTCGCGTGCAATTGTGGCCTTGGTCCGACGCTTTGGCCGATAGGGGAGGTAGATATCCTCCAGAACCGACAATGTCTGTGCCGCGTCAACGGCGTCCCTGAGATCGTCGGTAAGGTGGCCGTGCTGTTCCAGGGATTTCAAGACAGCGGCTTTCCGGTTGTCCAATTCCTCCAGCGTTTTGAGCTGATCGCGAACGGCGGTGATCTCGACCTCATCGAGGCTGCCGGTGGCCTCTTTCCGATAACGGGCGATGAAGGGAATGGTGGCGCCCTCCGCGATCAGGTTTGCGACGGCATGGATCTGAGCCGTCGAGATGCCCGTGGTTTCCGTGATTTTCGACAGGTGCTCTGAATTCATTAAAGGTCCTCTATTTGAAAACAGGGAGGTTAACTGAAGCCTGAAGGTCCGACAAACGCCGTCCGCTTCGACCTTCAGGTTTGGGCCATTGGATATTTCGCATCACTCGAAAATGTAACGAGCTATAAAGCAGGGACGCCGACAAAGTCAAGGGCCGAAAGGCCCCCATTGACCCCTGTGTGCTGATCTGCTATGAATTCCCTTGGTTTATATCAATCTTAATTGCACAGGTATCAAGTCATATCCGTCGGCACCTGATCGAAGGGGGCGTGATGGTGACGCAGGCAGCCGGCCCTTATTTCGCGCCCAAAGCCTTTCGCTGTCTTGTCAAAACGATCCGGTCGGCCGGATTCCCCATTCTGCCCTACCACAACCAGATTTCGACCATGAGGGAGTGGGGATGGGTTTTGGGGATGAAAACCCGCCGAATCGATGAAGCCGGTCTGAAGGCGGTTATGATGTCCCACACTTACGAATGCATCGATGATGATTCTTGACCGATATATCCAGCGCGAGATTGCCAAGCCGGCCGTGGTGATTTGTACGATTCTGGTTTTTGTTTTCGGCTGCTACATCGCCGCCAGGTATCTGGAGGACGCCGTCGAGGGCCAGCTGTCTGGAATGGTGGTTTTTTTTCTCATTGTACTCAGAATTCTCATCGCTTTGGAAGTGTTGCTTCCCATGACCCTTTACCTTTCGGTGATCATCGCGTTGGGTCGCCTGTACGGGGACAGCGAGATGATGGCGATATCCGCCTGCGGCATCGCCACCGGTCGCGTCATGAGATCTGTTTTTCTGATGGGGATTCTCGTCGGAGGGGTCACGGCCTGTTTTTCGCTGCACATAAGGCCTTGGGCCTGGGAACGATTCTATGAACTGAAGGCGAGGGCGTTGGTGAATTTCGACCTGACGCGGATGCAGGGGGGGAATTTTTATGAAATTGAAAACGGCGATCGGGTGATCTTCGCGGACCGCGTCGACGGTCAGGCAAATTATGCCCGAAAGATATTCATTCAAACACGGCAGGACCGCGAACTCCAGATCATTTTTGCACAGGAGGCCAGGCAGCGCAGGGATGAAAAAACCGGGAGGCCGGTCCTGGAATTCAAGGACGGTTATTTTTATGAATTTTCCACGGTCAAAAATCAGGGGCGCATCATGCATTTCGGTACGTCGATGATCCGCATGGAACCCCGGGACCCTCGGCGGGATTTCAAGATCAAGGCCGCAACGACCGCTTCACTGGCCGGTTCGGAGGATCCCGAAAAGATCGCCGAACTCCAGTGGCGGCTGTCGTCGCCGTTCTCGGCGGTGCTCCTGGCGCCTATAGGCGCCGCTCTTGCACGTTCTTCGCCACGTCGCGGTAAGTACGCGAAAATGCCTGCAGCGGTGGTGGTGTTCGCGATTTACTACAATCTCAGCGCCGTCGCCAAAAAATGGGTCGGCCAGGGGGTTCTCACCACCTTTCCCGGCGTGTGGTGGGTTCAGATTATGATGGCGGTGCTGGTGGGAGCGATCTTATGGCGGCCCCGCATCACGATATTCCGGAAGGCGTGATCGTGTCCGGACGTACGGCCAGACGCTGCGTCCCGTCTTGAATGTGAAGGATTTGTATCGTTATTGAAAATTATCGATCGTTACATCAGGCAGCGATTTCTGCAGAGTTTTTTTCTGATCATCTTGATTCTCGCGGTCCTGTTCAGTTTTTTTGAATTCCTGTCCCAGCTGGACGATGTGGGACGCGGCGACTACCGTCTGGCCGATGCCGTCCGCTATGTGGCCCTGACCCTGCCCAAGCGTCTCCTCGATCTGATGCCCATCAGCACGCTGCTGGGCGGCATCATCGCCCTGGGGATGTTGGCTGACGGCAATGAACTTCTCGGGATGCAGGCTTCCGGGATTTCGGTCAGGCGGATATCGATATCGGTGTTGGGCGCCGGACTGCTGTTGATGGTCGGAGCGGGCGTGCTTGCCGAAATCGCCGTGCCGATCTGGGAGCAGGAGGCCCGCAATGCCCGCGCCCAGGCCATTGCCGGTGCAGACGTCACGGTCGTCCGTCAGGGGTTCTGGGCGCGGCGAAAGACCGTTTTCATCCATGTCGACCAAATGCTGAGCCACGGTCTGGCAGCCGATATCGACATCTTTGAATTCAATTCCAACGGACGGCTGGAGCGTCTTATCCAGGCCCGATCCGCCGATATCGGTGACGACAAGCAATGGATCCTGCATGGCGTTTCAATGAAACAGATTACAGAACAGGGTTTTTCATCAACAGAAGTCCCGTCGATGACACTGGATTCCTTTCTCAGCGCGGAACAGATCGACCTGCTCACACTACCCCCTCATAGCCTCTCCACCCCTGACCTGACGCGGTACATCCGGGCTCTCGACGAGAGCGGCCAGAGCGTTGCGCCTTATTCACTCGCCTTGTGGCGGAAACTCGGCATGCCGTTGACCACTGGGGCCATGGTCCTCTTTTGCCTCAGCTTCATCTTCGGATCCACCCGGAGTCAGAGCGCCGGATACCGTATTACCATCGGGGCTTTTGTGGGGATCTCTCTGTATCTGCTCGATCGGTTGAGCGTGAACCTGGGATTGCTTCTGAACATTCCGCCATGGGTTACGGCAATGGTGCCGGTCGTTGTTATATCCGGCGTCGCGTTTTGGCGGTTGAGGGCTGTTATGTAAAGCGGATCGATACGCTCAGTGTTTTGAACTTGCCATGTGCATGCACCGGTGTGCCTCCGTGAAAAAATAATTGCCGACCGCGGCATAAACCCGTTCGGTCGTCACCACTTGCCAGCCGCCGCAGACGGGGCGGATGTCGTGGATGGCGTAGCGCGCCCGTCGCTCTGGGGTTCGGCCCAGAGCGGATGCCGACGGCATGCCGGCGACAAGAGTCGTACCTGAGGCTGTTTTCAATATCCTGTGGGTATGTTTGTGGGAATGACCATGAAGAATCATCTCGATGCCGTATCGCCCGATCAGACACTGAAGCGCGGATGCGTCCGTGAGACGCTTGCGGTGGCTGACGATGTCGGCCAGCGGGGGATGATGAATGAGAATGACGCGGAACAACCGCCGGCCGGCGGCAGCTTTCAGGATGCTTTCCAGACGCCTCAACTGGAAATTTCCGATGGTGCCGGTGGCGAGATGCGGCGGGGTGGGATGGGCCGTGTTCACGCCGATCAGGAGGACCGATCCCCGGAGTCGCACTGTTGGAAACAGATTCGGGGAGCCTGCCCATCTCTCCGGCGGATGAGAATCGTCCGAGGCCATGTAGCTCTGCCAGAGGACGAAGCCTCGATGCCGGTCCGCCCCGGTATACGCATCGTGGTTTCCGGGAACTACGGTAACCTGGGAGGGGTCACCGAGACGCTCCAACCATCTCCGGGCGTTTTCGAATTCCTGGGACAGACCCAGATGGGTCAGGTCGCCGGTTACGGCGATATGATCCGGCGCTATCCTTGCAAGATCTTCCCGGAGCGCGGTGAGTATCTCCTCCCTGTGTTCGGCGCAGCGGCGCAGCCGCCATCCCAGATACCCCAGGATCCGCTTGCCGATGAGATCGCGCCAGGAAACCCGGCATCGCCAGGCCATGTGAGGATCGGAAACGTGGGCCAGAAGGAATCGCGTCCGGGCGACGAGGCCGATATCGGTCCGGGAATCGTCCTGGGCCGGCGGTGGGTCGTAAAGCGGCATGGTTCCATCTATACAGGAATCGAAAACGATTTGCAAAGGCTTGCGGACGTCTGAATGGAGAACCGTTTTGATTTGGAATTGACATGTCGGCGCATCTTTCCCTATATAAGGCGGTTCACTGGAGAAAGGACCGAAACCGGAAACGCGATATCGATGTTCTGAGCGCGGCGCGGATAATCGGATATCTACCCTGACGATATGGGCATTAAACATTTATGAATGCATCGGCTATGGACCTGTTCCTCTGTTTTGTCGGAAAAACCACCGTTCGTATCTGGGGGCTGACGCCTCGTCGGCGAATCTTTCGTGTGCTGTCGGCTGCGGGATTCCATCCCGTTGAGGTCGATCCTGCCGACCTTCGGGAATGCGCCGCCGTGTTGCTGTTTCGGGGTGACTACCTGATCGACGACCGCCTTGTCAAACAACTGGCCCGGACCCGGGACACGATGCTGCAGATCGACGACGGCGGACGATCTATTCCGGTGGCGGCCCATGTGTCCGCCGGCCTTGCCACCCGAATCTCCGAATATATTGAAACCGGAGCTGAAGATCCGTCGATCCGCGAGCTTCGGATCGAGACGCCGGAAAGCCTCTCCCTCTCGTTTCAGGCCGGCCTCCTCAAATTTGATCCCCCCTTCGTGCTGCAGGTATCGGCGGAGCGGCGACACGCTCTTGAGCGTCGGCTTTTCGACTGGTCTTATAAGGGCGTCACCGATGTCATCACGAAATGGGTCTGGCCTGTTCCGGCCCGATGGACGGTTGGCTGTTGCGTCCGATGGGGGATCCGGCCAAACCATGTCACCGCGGCCGGTCTCGTGCTGGTCGTGCTGGCCGGAGGGCTGTTTGCCTGCGGCCAGTACGGCTGGGGTCTCGTTGCCGGGTGGCTGATGACCTTTCTGGATACCGTGGATGGAAAGCTGGCGCGGGTCACCGTGGCATCCAGCCGTTTCGGCCATTATTTCGACCATTTGATCGATTTGATCCATCCGCCGGTATGGTACATGCTTTGGGGCATTGGATTGACGACCGACCAGGGAGGGTCCATGGGGGTTTCGATGACGGCCCTGTTATGGCTCATCGTGGTCGGATACGCGTCGGGACGTCTTGCGGAGGGCCTTTTTCAATGGGTTCTTGGACAATTCGGCATTTTCTGCTGGCGGCCTGTGGACTCCTTTTTCCGCCTCGTGACGGCGCGAAGGAACCCGAACCTGTTTCTGCTCACCATGTCCGTCCTGGCGGGCCGCCCGGAGATCGGACTTTTGAGTGTGGCCGTCTGGACGGTAGTGACGAGTCTTTTCCTGTGGATGCGTCTGGTGTGGGCGGCAGGGACGAGAATACGGCGGGGGCCCCTGGTATCCTGGTTCACGGACGCGGATCGACATCGGTACGACAGGACACTTGCCTGGCGGCTTTTCACCGGCCGTACCACGGGATAACATGCAGGTTCCGATTCATCTTCTCGACCAGATTCGGGAAAGCGTCAACGGTGCGCCGTCGTCGGCCATGGATCGTCTGATCCAGGACATCTTCACACGTTTTGACGGGCATGTGCAGGGGATTCTCTTCTATGGATCATGCCTGCGAAAGGAAAATGCGCTGGATGGTCTGGCCGACCTTTATGTCCTGGTGGATACCTATCGCACCGCTTACCGGAATGCTTGCCACGCGTTCCTGAATCACCGGCTGCCGCCCAACGTCTATTATCACGAGGCGTCCTTTGACGGGTTGACCGTCCGTGCCAAATACGCAGTGATCTCCCTCGAGGATTTTCAGAAGGGCACCACCGACAGATGGTTCCATTCCTACCTCTGGGGACGTTTCTGCCAACCTTGCCGCATGATATACGCCCGCGACGCCGCAACAGCGGATGCCGTGGTCGCGGCGCTGGCACAGGCCGTCGTGACGTTTGTGTCCCGGGTCCTGCCCTGTATGCCGCCGATGTTTACCGCCAGGGAACTCTGGGGGCGGGGGCTTGAGCTCAGCTATCGGGCCGAACTACGGAGCGAGCGGCCGGATCGGCAGGTTCGGTTGGTCGACGCGGATCCCGGTTATTTCGAAGCAGCCACCCGTCACGTCCTGGGGGGGATGCCCCGGTGGACGGCGGTTCCGATGGAGGCTGACGGTCGCTTCCGAACGAATATTCCAAAAAGCGCGCAATGGGTTGCCCGGGCGGCCTGGCGGCTGCGGACGGTCCAGGGCAAGCTGCTGTCGATATTGCGGTTGCTCAAGGCCACGATGACCTTCGAGGGCGGAGTGGATTATATCCTGTGGAAGATCGAACGTCACTCCGGCGTCACCGTGGCGGCCGAGCCCCGCCTGCGGCGACATCCGATCCTGGCTGCCGGGGTCCTGGCCTGGCGGGCCTACCGAAGCGGCGGTTTCCGTTGAAGCCCGAGGTGTCGGCAAACCGGTATCCACAAACGGATATCACGGGAGAGAACATGAAGAGAGAAGAGAACAATATGACGTTATCCGTCTGCTTTTTTGCGGAGAGCCCTGTCAAAATATGGGGTATGACATGCCGGGAGCGCATGGTGCGGGTTCTGGGGGCCATGGGCGGCGTTCGCATCGTGGCTGACCTTGCCGTGCTTCATGCCAATGCGCCGGTGCTGATCCTCAGGGCCGACCACCTGATCGACGATCGGCTGATCCATTACCTGGCAGCAACCCCGGACATGCTGCTTTTAAATGAAGACGGAGGGGAGAAGACGGCTGTCGCGGCCCATGTGTCCGGCAGCATCGCCCATCAGACCCATACCGCCATGACGGATCCTGAAAAGCCTTTGCCGCCCGGTGTCCGAATCCAGACCCTGGACAGCCTGGCTCTCTCTTTTCAGGAAAAATTACGAAAATTCGATCCCCCTTTTGTCCTGCCCGTCTCAGCCGATCGGCAAAGACGCCTGGAACGAGGGCTGTTTGCCTGGTCCTACAAGGGCGTCACCGATCTGGTGACCAAATGGGTCTGGCCCCATCCGGCCCAATGGGCTGTCCGGCAGTGTGTGCGTCTGGGAATTCAGCCGAACCATGTCACCCTGACGAGTCTGATCCTGGTCGTCCTCGCGGGTGGTCTGTTCATACGGGGCCAATATGGTTGGGGGTTGGCAGTGGCATGGGTGATGACCTTTCTGGATACGGTCGACGGAAAACTGGCCCGGGTGACCGTGACCGCCAGCCGTTTCGGCCATTATTTCGACCATCTGATCGACCTTTTCAGTCCGCCCGTCTGGTATATGCTATGGGGTCTGGGGCTGAAATATGCTTATCCGGGCGGACTGTTCTATGCGCTTGACAGGGTCATCTGGCTGATGCTGATCGGGTATGTCGCCGGGCGTCTGGTGGAACTGACGTTTAAAAAATGTTTGGGCCGATTCGACATTTTCTGCTGGCAGCCCATGGATTCCTGTTTCAGGCTGGTGACTGCCCGGCGCAATCCCTGCCTGATCCTCTTGACCTTTTTTACGCTGTGGGGGCGGCCGGATCTCGGACTGTTGGCGGTGGCTTTCTGGACGTTGCTGAGCAGCGTTTTTTTGTTGTTGCGGTTGGCATGGGCATCCCTGATCAGAATCCGGGAGGGGTCGCTGACCACTTGGTTTGTGGATGCACGCCGGTCGAGGGACCTGAACTCCCCGGCCGTTCGCTGGTTTATCCGCGGCACACCGGATTGAGATGGTTTTCTTTCCGGGTATCGAGTAGAAACTCAGCGATGGCGACGGCTCCTCTTTCCGCTGCCGTGCTTCCCGGCGCCGTGTGGAAGGTGTAGGCAAAAGCCTTCTGTTGGCTTTCCAGGAACTCTGGATGGGTGTTGAAAGCCTGTGACAGGGCTTCGCCCAACCCCGGGCGGACCGAATCCACGACACGTCCCAGCCCCCAGTGCCGATAGTAGGGATTGTTTTGCCACGCCACCTGGTGACCGTTGAGAAAGATGCAGGGACGGGGCTTCAGAAGAAATTCGTACACCTGGCTGCTGACGTCTCCGAGGTAGACATCCGCCCCGAGCATATAGGTCATATCGATGGAGGCATCGCTGCCCGTATCGATGTGAATGTTGGGCAGCCGACGGTATTTTCGGGGGAGTGAAGCCCGATGCCGCCGGCTTCTCTTGAAAAGCACCACGTGGGGTGCGAATATCAGGTTGAACGCCCTGTTTTCCGCAAAAAAGTCCAGAACGTCCAGTCCCATCGGCTTCCAGGACGACACGGATTGATCAAAATGCGGATTGTACACCACAATGGGACGATCATTCCTGAAAAGGCGCGGCCTTTCCGGCTTCAGGCCCTGAACGACCTCGAATTTCGGCCATCCGATCACGGCATAGCGATCATCCGACAGGTAGCCTAGACGCTGAAGTTGGTCTACATATTTTCGCCCCGGTAAAAGGGTGAAGTCAAAGGCGCCTGACTTGTCATCAAATCCACCCTCCCGATCTCCCGCGCCATGACGGGTGTGGATCATGATCAAGTCCGTGATGCCGTATCGCGTCCGCAGTTTCATGCAGTTCCGTTCCGGAGACACCAGCGCATCCAGCCCACGGAAAAAAGAAAGATTGTGCCGCAGCACCATTTTTTTGCGTAAAAACTTCCACTTGGATACCACGGGATCGATGCATCCGTAATACCAGGGCGTCGACAGCAGTTGAAACGTGCAGCGGTGGCCGGGATAAAGGGACCCAATCCGTTTTGCAAACGTCATCTCCCGGGTGGAAGAACAAGCGACAAGGACCTCGATATTCCGATATTTTTTCGACAATTCAAATGCATACGGTACCGCATGCGGTACTTGATGCGGAAAATAATGATTGAAAAGAAACCCAACGCGCAACATTCCGGCGATTCTCCTTCATCTCATTTTTTCTGATGCCGGCCCGCCCTGGCGATGGTTCTGTGGGTATCGAAGCGTCTTTTTCTCATCCGGCGTCGCCAGCAGTTCGGCCATCCCCATGTGGAGCCGGTAGGCACGGTCCGCCGCCTCGAGGAGGGCGGTCTGATGAGAGATCGCCAGGATGGTGAGGCGTCCTTTCAACTGTCGCAGGGTTTGGCATATCTCGGCTTCCGAGGCGGGATCCAGGGCGCTGGTGGCCTCGTCCAGGATCATCAGCCGGGGACGGTGCACCAGGGCCCTCGCAATGGTGATCCGCTGTCGCTGTCCCCCTGACAGGCGGGCGCCCCGTTCGCCCACGACAGTGTGGATCCCGGCGGGCATTTCAGCGACAAATCCCCAAGCGCCCGCCTCGCTGAGGGCGCGTTGGGCGTCTTTCTCATCGAATGCCGGGTCGCCCAGGGTGACATTGACCATCACCGTATCGTGCAGGAGCAACGTCTCCTGGGGCACATATCCGATCATCCGACGCCATGCCTTGATGTCCGCCGCAGTCAAGGGCATGTCGTCGATCCATATGGTGCCTTCCCTGGGGGTCAGGAGACCGGTGATCAGATCCACGACCGTCGTCTTGCCGGCCCCCGAGGGGCCGATGATTGCCGAAAACGATCCCATGGGAAATGACATTGACAGATCTTTCAGGACAAACCGGTCCCCGTAACCAAAGCTGACGTTCTCGATACGGATCCCCTCTTCCAGAACCGGGGTGAGAGATCCGGTATGATGCTCCTTTTCCCGACGGGCTTCTTCGATTTTTGACCAGAGGGACCAGTAGGCGCTTTCGGCGATCACCATGGACTGGTACTCTTTCTGGGCCTTTTGAAGAGCCTTCAGGATCTTGATCAGCATGAAGATCATGACGATGACGGTGGCCATGGGCATCTCCCACCAGACCAGCGCGGCATAGAGTCCGAAGCCCAGAAAAAGGGTTATCAAGGGTTCCTGGAGGGCCTTCAAGGCCTCTTCACTGAAAACCTGCTTCCGGAGCGCCTTGTTGAGGCGTCGGGTTCGGGTCTGCAACACCGCATCGGCAAGGTTTTCACGAGCCATGGCCTTCAAGGGTTTGATGGACTGGAGCGTATCCGTCAGCTGGGACAGCAGTGATTTGAGCAGCTGCGTCTGACGGTTGCCGGCCGTTTTGGCTTTTTTGACCAGATGCCGAAGCGCGAAAAGGATGACGAAACCGGCCAACAGGGTCGTCAGGGTTTCCTGCCGTGCCACCATCAGGGCCACGACGGTGTAGACTGCGGCTTGCAGGGCCTGGGCCATGATTCGGATGCCGTAAAGATAGGCGTCGGCAGACCGCCGGGCTTCGGTGGCGAACGCATTGGTAAAACGCCCGATGGGTTGATGGACGTAATATTCCCACCGGGTCGTGAAGAGCGCGCGAATCAGATCGAGCCGAAGATCCGTCGCCACCCGGGAGACCATGTATCCGACCCTTTTGTTGGCTATGAGCAGGAGAGCGGCTTTCATCATGATGCACAAAACGAAAACGGCCAACAGAAGACCGATCGTGGGGGAAAGGCCGATAAGTTCGAATAACCGGATGATCGTCTGTTCCAGTGCGGGTTTTTGACCCGGCGACGCCTCGATCGCATCGGCGGGACCGCCTATGGCGATCCCCAGAAGCGGCAACAGCATTGTCATCCCGAAGCCTTCGGCAACGCCGGCCAGGAGAAGGGCAAGGAGGGTCAGGAGGCTTTCGCCGGGATAACGCCGGAAAAAAGTGATCGGTAAACGCATCGGAAGGTTAAGCGTAGTGTTTGAGGGCAGAATACGCGTCGCCGATCCGGTCGATCTGTGACCGGGTATGCTCGGCATTCAGGCTGCATCGGAGAAGCGCCCCGCCGTCGGGTGTCGCCGGCGGCAGCACCATGTTGACGTAGACGCCGCCTTCCAGAAGACCGTTCCAGGCGGCGAATGCCCGATCCACGTCGTCGAAACGGGCTGCGATGACAGGGCCGGGTTCGGGTCCCAGGCGGAACCCGCTCGTCTTCAGGCGTTGATAGAGATGGTTGGCGCCGTCCCATAGTCTCCGGCGCAGCTCCGGATGCGAACGAATGATCCCGAGCGCCGTCCGGGTGGATGCGATGATCGACGGGGCGGAGGATGCCGTGAATACATACGGCCGACTGGCATATCGGAGCAGATCGAGCTCCGGATGGTTGCTGGTGCAGAATCCGCCGATGGTGCCGAGACTTTTGCTGAAGGTGCCGACCACGAAATCGACGCTTTCCTCGACACCCGAAGCTTCCGCAAGCCCCCGACCGTTGGCGCCGAGCACACCCAGGGAATGGGCCTCGTCTACGAGCAGGTATGCCCCGTATTGCGATTTCAGCCCGGCGATTTCGGCCAGCGGGGCCTGGTCGCCCATCATGCTGTATAGTCCTTCGACGACGATCAAAACATTGGTGCGGCGTTTCTCCAGGCGCTTCAGACGCTTTTCGAGGTCCTCCGGATCATTGTGACGAAAGCGGATCACTTCGGCAGCTCCCAGCCGGCAGCCGTCATAAATGCTGGCATGACAATCGGCGTCCAGGAGGATCACCTCTCCCTGGCCCACTATTGTCGAAAGCATCGCCAGGTTCGCGATGTATCCGGTGGAGAAGACAATGGTGCCGCGTCGACCGAAAAAATCGGACAGCTCCTTTTCCAGCGCCAGATGGCCCGCCAGGGTGCCGTTGGCCATTCGTGATCCGGTGGTCCCGGTCCCTGCTTCCCGGGTCGCTTGACAAGCGGCCTGGATGCACTCCTGGTTGAATGACAAACCCAGATAATTATTGGACCCGGCCAGAATGACCCGGCGACCGTTGATAACGGCCTCGGTGGCGGAAAGCACCTCATCCATCACGATATTGAAAAAAGTACCCCCGGTTTCGGACATCCTCTGCCGTGTCTCGGCCAGCGGCTGAAACTTATCGAAAATTTTCATTGGAAATTCATGTTCCGGGTTGAGAGAGTTTCTGAATCTGGTGCATCAGATCCTGCACCGTGCGGACTTCCGGCAATATGCTGATGGGGATTGAGATATCGAAGCCGTCCTCCAGATCCTCGAGAAGCTTCATCACTTTCAATGAATCGAAACCCAGGTCTACCGTCAGGTCGGTCTCCATTCCGGCCGTCACGCCTTCGGGGACCAGCGGCTTCAGAATTTCCATGATCCGTTCATATACCTTATCGTCTATTTCCATCAATTTTTGAGCTTTCCTGTAGTGCCGACGCAATTGATCGACACTGTTTTCGTCCGGAGATGACTGCCGCCGTCTTTCGTCTGCGGAGATGATGGTTTTAACCGCTCTTTCTCGAGGCGATGCCGGATAGCGGTGGATTCCCCGGCCATCAGCGTTCGGCGAAACCCTTCGGAGAGGCTGATTTTGGGCGCCCATCCGGTGTCGGCGTTCAATGGGCCGTTGTCGGCTATCCAGTCGAGGTGATACATCTCTCTGACCTTTCCCGGCGTCAGCATCGGCGCTCGTTTCAGAATACGAGATCCCGCAAGATTGAGAACCGCAGCCAGCATCAGGACGGGACTCGGGATCCTGAAACGGCGAATGGGCTGAACAGCAACGGTTTCCACGACATCGACAATCTCCGGCCAGGAATAACCGCCCGTTCGGCCGTCGTGCAACTCATAGGCACGGTGGACGGCTGTTTTCCGCTCCAGAAGTCGGATCAGGGCGTCGGCCAGATCCGAGACGTAAAGCAGCGAGAGTCGCCTGTCGGCATATCCCATGACAGGGGCAATGCCCCGTTGCATCCATTCCAGAAGGGGGCGGATCTCACGGTCTCCAGGGCCGTAGACCGCCGGCGGCCGAACCACCGCCCACGGCATGCCGCCTGACAGAGTTGCCAGAATCGTCTCCCCTTTGCGTTTGCTTGCGGCGTAATCCGAAAGGCCGGGTTCCCGTGCGGCAAGTGAGGAAACCAGCAAAAAGCGGGGTTGCGGATGTTGCTGGGCCGCCAAATGGACCAGTCGTGCCACGCCGTCTGCATTGACACGATCAAAATCGGCCGAAGTTCTTCCTCGAACGACGCCGGCGCAATGGATCACCGCCTCGACGCCGTCGACCAGCCGCCGGAGACTTTCCGCGTCTTCCAGATCGCCCGTTACCCAATCCACTGAAATACCATCGGTTGATTTATGGATCGACCGGGGTCGGATCAGGGCCCGGACACGCCACCCCTGGGCCGAAAGGCGTCGCGCTACGGCACCGCCGATAAAACCGGTCGCACCTGTGACGGCGATAGGTCGGGATGGGGATCTCAAAGCAACCCCCATTCCGCCGCTACGTCGGCAGTCCTGCTAAACAGCCTGTCGTTGTCCGGGAGCGGCAGCGGCATGAGTGTTGCCTATGGACGACGATTGGGCGGCGATCTGTTCCAGGTAAACCTTTCGGGTGCCGTGACGGGACGGTTTTCCGGATGTCGTGCGGATCAGGGTGTTCCGAGGCACCAGTTCGATAACGCAGGCGATGCCCAACTCTTCACGGATGATTCGATTCAAGCGTTCGGTCAGTTCCTGACGCCGGGCAGGGTCGGATTCCCGGCACTGAATCATCACGACGGCTTTTTCCTCGCCGGTCGCAGAGAGGCACGAGAAGGCCGAGGCGTCTCCCGTGCGGATTTCCGGCTGGCTCTCGGCCAGGTATTCGATATCCTGAGGCCAGATATTGCGGCCGTTGACAATGATCAGATCTTTTGCGCGTCCCGTGATAAAGACGTCCTGTCCGACGCGGTAAGCAAGATCCCCCGTATTGAGCCACCCCTCGGGAGAGAGGACGTCGCGGGTGGCCTTGAGATCGCCGAAATAGCCCGACATGACGCTCGACCCCCGAACGTGCAGAACACCGCATCGCCGTTCGGGGAGCACCCGACCCGACGCATCCCGTATCTCGACTTCGTAGCCGGGAAGGGGGGCGCCGCAATTGACGAATGTGTTTGTCCGCACCGTTTTGTCGTCGGGCGGTGCCGGTGCGGCCTCCCGGCTTTTCGCAAGAAGATCGGCATTGACGTGATCCTGCCGGACCCCGGCGCCCAAGGCGCCGAAACAGACCGCAAGCGAGCATTCGGCCATACCGTAACAGGGTAGGAAGGCGCGGGGATCGAATCCGCTGGGTCTGAGTCGGTCGGCAAAACGGGTGAGTGACGCCGTTCGGATCAGTTCGGCGCCGACCCCGGCCACACGCCACGAGGCCAGGTTGTAGCCGCTTGCGTCGTCGTCCCGAAGACGCCGGGCGACCAGATCGTAACCGAACGGGGGACTGAAGGATATCGTCGCCCGGTTTTCGGACATGAGTTTGAGCCACAGGCGGGGCCGCATCGCGAAATCACGGGTGTTCAGGAAATCGACGGAAATCTGGCCGGCCATAGGCGCCAGCAACAGGCCCACCAGACCCATGTCGTGGAAATAGGGAAGCCACGATACGGCACGGTCTTCGGATCGGATCCTGATGCCGTACTTGAGAATGATCCGGAGGTTGTTCAGAACCGTCTTCTGGGTGATCATCACCCCTCGGGGAAAACGCGTGCTGCCTGATGTATACTGCAGATACGCCAGTTCGTCCGGTCGCGAGGGCGTCGGATCGAGGCCCGATGCCGGAAGATCGTCGAAATCTCCGGGACTTCCGAAAAAGCGGATCTTTGATCGGGCGGCGGCCTCGGTCAAAAAGGGCATAAAATCGTCCGTGGCAACGGCGAACTCAGCCCGGCAGATCGACAGCAGCCGTTCGATCTGCCCCACGTAGGCGCTGCGGCCGTTCAACTGAATCTGGGCCGGCAGGGGAACCGGTGTCAGACCGGCATATTGACAGGCGAAGAAAAAGCGCACAACGTCCGGATGGGTATCCGCCACTATTGCAACACGCGCGCCTCGGGCCGCCCCCAGGGCGGTGAGCCGCCGAGCCAGGATACGCGAAGCCTCACGCAGGTCTGCATAGGTCAGCACCGATGACAGGCTGCCCCTTCCCGTAAAGAAGTTAAATCCGGTAGTTCCACTGGCAGCATAATCCAAGGCGTCCGTCAGTGTTGAAAAATCACCGCTTCGCAATGGTATGGTATTTTCTGTTGGCGTTGCCTCCATAGCGCTTATCGTCTCTCCCCAAAAATAGGTTCTGATTTCGGACGTCCGCTCCGTTCTTTTCATTCTCAATTACAGAGATGCCTGGATCCAATGATGAACTCGCCGGCCGGTCGTGTCGCGGTAAAGTAGGTGGAACGGCCGAAGTTGTGGTGACGGATCACGATTCCGAACGCCTTGCAACAACCAAGTTCATATAAACTTTTTTTTCTAACCAAAAATCAACATATTGTCAAACCTCAACTTTCGACTGTCTTGATGGTTACCGGAAAGATACGGCCTATGACAGTCGAAAGTTGAGATAAAACGAACTGTCCGTTGAAACAAAGCCAGATCGAACGTTCATATCTCGATTGATTAAATTTTAATGACAGTTCGTGAACACTCTAATACCAAAACAACTGTGAATCAAGGTGCTCGATGGAACGCCTATGGAGAAGGGGGATCGTCTGGGTGCCGCCCCGCTTCCATGTTGCGGGATACGATCGATTCGGCAATCCGCCAGTCCGAAACGGAATCAACGTCAATGGCGGCCTCGGGGTAAGGCATGACGACGGCACCCACTTTGAGGCCCATGACGCGGGATGCACGGCCCAGCGCTTCCGACAGCGTCAGGCGAGCGGTCAGGTATCGGAGCGTCGATATCCAGCCGAAGGCGTTGACGACCCTGAACGGGTTTTTACGAAGATTTTCCACACGTCGCCAGAAATCGGCTGCGTTTCGTCCCCCGGGCGTCAAAAAGGCAAAGAGATTGCAGGAGCAGTATGCTGTTCCACCCAGCCGATAAGCGGTTCTTCGCGTTTCCGGATAGGCGGCGGTCACGTCGTCGCGCCTGGCCAACGCGGCCACGATGTCGCATCCGGTCCTTTGGGCTTCGGCACAGAAGTGGTCCACGATGAAAGCTTTCAGCAGGGCGTGGTCCGCAGTTGTCAAAAGGACGGGGGTGCCGGGGGACAGGGACTGCATGGCGTGGCATGCGCTCGTACTCGGTGTTGCCTTGTTTCCGATCCATCGAATCCGACCCGATGCGATGCGGGCGGCGAGCTCGGAATTCCCGTCGACAATGTCCCGCCCAGGGCCGCAGAGAATCTGATTTCCGATGCTCTCGGCGGCCGACAGCGCATCGAGAACCCTGAGGACCATAGGCCTTTCGCCGACCGTGGCCAGGGCTTTGCAGGGGACGCCGGCTGCCGCTGCCACCGGATTGTCCGACTCCCTGTCCGCAGCCAGAACAATCGCCGTAAAAAGTGTCGGGGAAAGGTCCTCGGACCTACATTCCCTGCAGTTTTTTTTCATAGATGCGATAGGTTTTATAGGGTGTTCCGCCAATGTTTTCGATAATACTCCGCATGCCGATGTTATCGTCGAGGATCCATGAGAGTTCGACCGTTTTGATGTCTTGGTCGAGGGCGGTCTTCTGGAGTTCTCCGATGAGCCGGTAGGCTGTCGCAGCCCCCAATAAGGTCCCTTGATAGCGTCGAACCACACCCATAAGGGGGATTCTCGCTGTTTTGGGATGACGTATCCTCAGACGCCACAGCAACTTTAACCAGCCGAAGGGTAGCAGCCGTCCGTCGAGATCGCGGATGGCCTCGTTCAGGTTGGGCAGCAGCACCATGAAGCCCGAGGGGGTTCCATCCACCTCGGCAATGCGGATGGAACGCGCTTCCACGAGCAGCTTCAGGACCTTTCCAAGGTGTTCGAATTCACGTGGCGTAAACGGGACAAACCCCCAGTTGAGTGACCAGGCATCATTGAAAATACGCCGGATGATCTCCAGATCCTCGTTGAACGACGCGCTGCGAATCATCCGGGTATGAATTCGTTTTCGGGTCCTGTGGATCATCGTCTCCATGGCGCGGGAATGCCTGAAATCGGCGCCGATAATATAGGCGAGAAGATCCTTGACGGCTCGGTACCCGCATTGTTCGATACGATGCCCGACATAGCGGCTGTCATGTCCCATCATCGCCATCGGCGGTGCATGGAAACCCGCCACCAGGGTGCCGCATTCCTGGTTGACGGAGAGATTGAAAGGCCCTCGGACGTGAGTCATCCCCCGGGACTGCAGCCAGCCTTCGGCGGTATTCAGAAGGGCCTGGAAGGTTTCGAGGTTGTCTTCGGCCGCCGGCAGTCCGAAAAATCCGGTCCGATCGCCGTGGTGGTCGAGATGAAGCCTGTCGATCTGGGCGCTGATGCGTCCCACCGGTCGACCCCGCCGACACGCGAGCCAGAACCTGGCCTCGGCATGCTCGAAATATGGGTTTTCAGGGGAGAGAAGCATGTGCTGTTCAAACCGCAACGGCGGCACCCAGAAGGGATCGGTGTGGTAGATCGACCATGGCAAACCCAGGAATGCGCGCCGTCCTTGTCGACTATCCACCGCCAGGATATCGGGAGCCCCGGAGACCCCGTGACATTTGTCATAAGGCGTTTGTCCGTCAAGGGGGGGATGCTGGATGCGCATGGTATTCAACCGACTGATTCAGGTTTTTGGATCGTTACATCGGGGTGCGAAGGGCGCTGCTATGATTCATTCCGTCTGTCCGAATCACGGCCGCAAACCCGACATGATATTCACTCAACGTTCGACTTTCATAAGCTGGTGCCGGGAGGATACGGCCCGCGCCCCGCGCGGTTTCGTTCCGGTCACCATCATGAAAGTCGACAGTTGAAATATTCATATGCTTGTGACCGGATGACGATGAACGGGTAGGCGTTATCAGCTGAAGAGACCGAATTTACAGGGCCTTCATATCGGAGATGTACGCCGGGGTCAATATAAAAAAATGCTTTTTGCGTTTTGTTATGATGATAACTCAACGTTCGACTTTCATAGGCCGTATCCTCCTGGCACCTCTTTCCGGTCATCGTCATGAAAGTCGACAGTTGAATGATAATCGGAAGGCGGTGTCGTCAGGGAAGAGCCTCCTGACCCCGGAGGTGGAGAAAAAACAATTGATCGGGACTCTGGAGAAGGTGCTCAATATTATGTTGATTGAATATCAATGGGTTGGAAGCTGTTTCGGTTTTGGAAAATGGAATGAAAATTGTAAGTGTCGACAACAATGGCAACAAAAAAGCTTTTATTCAAATTTTATTTGGTATATCACGTTGCTGCCGAAACATCGTATTGCGAATCAATGGTGATTTCGATTGAACCATGATGCTTCGGGATGCCGGGCGCATGCCGGCACGGTTGACGGAGCGGTGAACGAGCCGCGCGTCTTCCCTGCAAGGGGCCCGGCCGTCTCCCGCTGTCATCATCCCTGCGGTTCCGGTCGTTCATACCCGGTGCCGATTACAATGTAAGGAAGAAAATTCGACTTCATGAAAGCGATCATTCTAAGCGCAGGACAAGGGAAACGCCTGCTGCCGCTGACAACCGATCTTCCCAAATGTCTGCTGTCGGTTCGGGGAAAAACGTTGATCGAGTGGCAGATTCATGAATTGCAGAAATGCGGGGTCCGGAGGATCCGGGTCGTAACGGGATATTGTGCGGAGCTTGTGGATCAACTGCTCCGTGAGCGGTATGCCTCGGAGGAGATCTCCACCATATACAACGATGCCTACGCCACCACGGACAACCTCGTCAGTTGCTGGACGGCATGTGGGGAGATGAACGAAGATTTCATCATCCTGAACGGTGATACGATTTTCGAGGCCGCCGTGCTGAACCGACTGCTCGAATCGCCGGACCGTCCGGTAACCGTGGCCGTGAACCACAAAGGCGTCTATGACGCCGATGACATGAAGGTGATGCTCGAGGGTGAACGGTTGGTCAGAATTGGAAAAGATCTTCAGCGTGAAAAGGTTCATGCGGAATCCATCGGCATGATTTTGTTCCGGGGAAAGGGCCCCGCGCTTTTCCGGAGATCCCTCCAAAAGGCCTTTGAAGAACCGTCCGCCGGAAAAAAATGGTACCTGTCCGTCATCGATGAAATGGCCCGGCAGATGCCGGTATGGACATGTGCCGTCAATGGGTTGCAGTGGTGCGAGGTCGATTATCGGGCGGATATCGAACATGCGGTCCGCGTTGTTGGCGCCTGCGGCGATCACGATGATGCATCCGGCGCTGTTTGCCGGCTTGTCAAGGCAGTCCCGTTTTAATGCCCATGGTCTCGATGCCGTCCCTGGGGACCGGCCTCTGGAAGAGTCCTTTCCCGAACCTGCCTTAAGGGCGAGCGGTGATATGCCCGGGACCTGTCGTTTTGCAGTGCTTGGGGTGAATGACGGCGCCCGGGTTCGATTTCGGGAAGGCAATGAACCGGCATGGCGTACAAGCGGTTTTATGAAGCGACGTTCACCGCATGCAGGTATCGACACCATAGGCTGCAATACCATATGGATCTGATATTTTTTCCGGATTTTTTTATTATCGGGGCGCCCAGGTGCGGCACGACATCTTTGAGCCGTTATCTTTCAAAGCACCCGGACATCTGTTTCTCCCGGCCGAAAGAGCCCCACTATTTTTCGACGGTTTCTCAGCCTCTCACGACATCCCATCTTCAACGCCACTACCTGGAGCGGTTCTTTTCCCACCATCACGCGGGTAACGCCGCCGTGGGGGAAGTTTTATGAGAAACCTTTGCCGATGACACGGCACGCCTCGGAAGGCTCATCGGGCGCGATCTGAGTCATTGGCGATAGACGATTTTTTTTGAACTTCGGAGAAAAAAATATGCCTGCAACACTGAACCATCTCAAGTATTACCGGCTTCCATGGAATTATGCCGACAACGGCATCTCCTGGCTGGAACCCACCACGGAATGCAATCTTCGATGCGAGGGGTGCTACCGTGATCCCCATAGCGTCGGTCACAAGTCCCTCGATGCGGTGAGGGCCGAACTCCAAACCTTCAAGGCCTTGCGGAAAAGTGACTGCATGAGCATCGCCGGGGGGGATCCCCTCGTCTATCCTCATATCGTGGAGCTGGTTAAAATGGTCAGAGAGATGGGGTGGAAGCCGATCATCAACACCAACGGGCTCGCTCTCGACGCGCCGCTTCTGAAAGCGCTCAAGCGTGCCGGAGTGTTCGGTTTTACATTTCATATCGACACGAGTCAGAAGCGCCCCAGGGTAACGGCCGAAACAGAAACCGAACTCAACGCCCTTCGGTTTCGGTATGCGCGAATGCTGGCCGAAGAGGGCGGGCTGTCGTGCTCCTTCAACGCTACGGTGTCGGAAAAGACGGTTCACGAAATTCCCGGTCTGGTCGAGTGGGCGCGCCGACATGCCGACATCGTCCATACGATGGTGTTCATTTTGTTTCGTTCACCGGGATTGAGCGGTGATTTCGAATATTATGCAGGGGGCCGCAGGATCGATTTCAACGAGACCTACAAGGAAACGGAATGGGCCGGCCAAAAAATCCTCATGGCAGAGGATATCGTCGAAAAGATCCGGGAGGCCGAGCCCGCCTATGAACCGTGCGCCTATCTCAACGGCACCGCCGATCCAAGCTCTTTTAAATGGCTTCTGGCCAATCGGATCGTCTTCAACGGCGAGACCATGGGATATGTTTCCCCAAAGTTCATGGAGATGATTCAGACCGGCTATCATCTGTTCGCCGGGAAGTACTTGTCATATGCCCAGCCGCGAAGCACCTCACGGGGAAAGTCGGCGGCATTTTTCATGGGGCTATTTGACCATGGAATGCGCCGCATTGCCGGGAATCTTTTGAATCGGATTTCCCGGAAGCCTTCCCACGCCCTCAGGCCGGCCCATATTCAGAGCATCATGATTATTCAGCCGGTAAACATGTTGGCTGACGGCCGGCAGGACATGTGCGACAGCTGCCCCGACATCACTGTCCATGATGGAAAACTGGTCTGGAGTTGCCGTTTGGAAGAGATGAACCGGTTCGGCACGTTCGTCCAGTCGGTTCCCAGGAAGAGGTCCTGACGCATTACAGCCGAAGAAACGTTGCGGTTCCGCCAAGATCGACGATGATGGATTCAGGGTGCGATTCGGTCCGGTAGCATTCGCCGTCGAGGATGAATCCGCTGTCCATGGTCAACTGTATACGATGGGCGTTGCGGCTGGAATACCCGTTTTCCGGCGTACCCCAGGGGGTGGTCCGGCCTCGGGCGAGGTAGGGAAGGGCACGCAGAAAATGGCGCGGCCGGGCATTCATGGCGGTGAAGTGGAGAGGTGCGTTCTCTTTGCCCCAATGGGGACGCAAACCGAGGAACAGCCGTTCGAGGGTGCTGATGTAAATCAGAAGATACTCGCTCTGCTGGGGGGGATCCTGATCAACGCGGACGGTGACGGTGACCGGCTTTAGAATCCGGGTATCGCGGCGGACGGCTGCCAGCAGAAACCGGGCCAGCGTCAGGCTGGGTGCGATCTCGCCGTGAAGGCCCAGTGCATGGATATGGCGTTTGCAGTATTCGATTCCCTGGTATACGGCAGCCGCCCCGAATATGAGTCCGTAGCGGGGATTCCGGTCGGATGCCGTCCGAACCCGCAGCACCGGTCGCTTTTGGATGGAGAAGCGCTGGGCCGGCGCCTCCAGCCAATCCAACAACCGTCGAAGCCCGCGGTCACGGGAGCCTCTCAGACCGACGTCTTCGGCGATAACGCTGTCCGTGCCTGAGCGAAGCACGGCCAGAAGCGGCGGCGAGGCGTAATGACGGTCCCGAAAGAGCGCCGTCAATACCGCCTGGATGGTACCGTCCCCGCCGTTGACAGCGATGACGTCCACGTTTTTATCGGCAAAGACCGACACGACGGCAGCGGCATCATCCGGATTTTGTGCTTCCCGGTGGAGCACTTCCGGTCGGCGCGCCAGGAGTGCTTCAATGGCCGCCAGCCCTTTTCGATTTCCGCCGCTGAGCGGATTGCTGATAATTCCAAGACGCAAGTCGGCCTCCCCATGATCCCCAGGTTGACGATTCAGTCGAATATCCCGCCGTCTGATCCGGCGTTGTCCGGACGCGACTGGATGGGGTTTATTTAAACGGCGAAGGGAAATGCGTCAACGACAAACATAGTTTTCCGAGCCGCTGGAAGGGAAGAAGCATGTCCATGGTCCAAAAATTTTACAGGATAGCGAACGGCGTTTTCAGCAGTGGGATCACGTCTTTCATCTGGCATACCGCCGGATGCATTGGTGCCCTGCCGGATTACATCCGCATCAACACCGGCAGAATGTTAGGTCGCATCATCCTGAGGTGTGATTCGCGTCACAGGCGGATTGCCTTTAAAAATCTGCTGTCGGCTTATGGTGATGCGATGTCGGATGCTGAAATTCTGTCCCTTTGCCGAAAGGTATTTGAAAATCTGGGGCTTGTTTTCATGGAAGTCTGCTGGTCTCTGACGAAAGATCAGCCGGCGCTGTTTCGCCATTTCCGGATCGAAGGACGACATCATATGCGGGAGGCCCACAAGAAAGGAAAGGGCGTTCTGGTCCTCACAGCGCATTTTGGAAACTGGGAGCTTTTAACCGTCATCGGTGCCTTATTGGGATATCCATTCAGAATCGTATACCGCCCCATGGATTTTTCTCCCCTGGAGAACGTCGTCATCCGGTTGAGAACCCGTTTCGGCGGCGACATGATTCCCAAGAAAAAAGGGTTTCGCAAGATATTGAACAGCTTGGGACGCAACGAACTGGTGGGGTTGTTGATGGATCAGAATGTCGCGTGCCGGGAAGGGGTGTTTATCCCGTTCTTCAACATGCCGGCATGTACGAACAAGGGGCTGGCGCTGCTGGCGCTGAAAACCGGCGCGCCCGTGATTCCTCTGTTTCTGAGACGGGATGAAAATGGGTACACGGCAGAGATATGGCCGGAAATTCCGCTGACGCGAACGGGTGATAAGATAAAGGATATCGAAATCAACACCGAGGCATACACCAGGGCAATCGAAGAAATCGTACGACAATACCCGGACCAATGGTTTGGATGGTTGCACAGACGATGGAATACGCGTCCATTCTGCGAACTGCCCCTGCAGAAACCATCCGATCATTGAAATATGGCCACTTTCAATATCGATTCCGCTACCATGAATTCCGGACGCCTTGTGCCGTTGTCGCCGGATAGGCCTTCAGTGCATCGTCCGTCCATGATGGGATTCCTGGCACTCTTTGCGGGGCTTCTCGCTCGCGCCTATCTCTACTGGATGGATCCTCTGATCAGTTCGGACGGCTTTTTATATGTACAGCAGGCGCGAGCCCTTTACTTCAGAGACTTTGACCAACTGCTCTCCTGCTATGACAACGTGTCCTGTTATCCTGTTTTTGTGGCCGCTGCCTTCTCTTTGTTTGGAGAGTGGGTGATTGCCGGACAAATGACCTCTCTTTTTTTCGGGACGCTCTCGCTGTTGCCGTTATACTGGATACTGAGACGATTTTTTGTCGAACCCACTGCATCGATAACCCTTCTCATATTTGCGCTGCTGCCGGTTTTTGTATGGTTGAGCCGGGATGTTTTAAGAGACCCCACCTACTGGTGTTTTTCTCTTTTTGGGCTATACTTCTTTTTGCGACATATCGAACATCGAAGACCAATGGGGTTATTCATCAGCAGTATCTGCTTTTTGATGGGTGCATGGGCTCGAATCGAGGGATGCCTTTTTATATTGGCGAGTGCCTGTTATCTCATATTTTCATGTCGACCTGAAAAATGGCGGGATCTTTTTATTTTTTTCAGCCCTTATATTGTTGCCGCAGCGGCCGGTATACTGTATTCTCAGGTAGCGGGCATCGAGACGATGGATGTGTTGAAACCCGAACGGCTTCTGACGCGTCCCGGGGAGTTTTTGTCAAAATATCGAGAAATCAGAGATCATCTTACAGCGTTGGTTCGTGAAAATCCAACGCCCATAAGCCCCTATTTTTTCGACTGGGTGCGACACCTGGTCTGGTTCCTGCCGTTCGCCATCCTGATGGTCCAGATTACAGAGACCCTTTTCTATCTGTTTTTCATCATTCTGATTTCGGGAATAGTTGTCTGGCGTCATGAGATTTTGCGGGATCGACGGCTCATTTTTCTTGCTGCGCTGTCCATTGCCGCCCTGATGGTGCTGTACATGCAGATTGTCTATAATTGGTCCATGACCGACCGCTTTATAGCCTTGTTTCTTTTTCCGGCCTTCGTGTTTCTGGGTGCGGGGGTTTCCTGTTCGGCATCGGCGTTGAGCACGTATTTCAAGCTGACGCCTAAAAAGGCACACATCCTGATGTGTGTTATTGTTCTTGCGGTATTCGTTCCCAAGATCCTGCGTGCCAATTATGACACGGAAAAGTTGATATTCTCCGAGATCGGTGAATTCATTGCACAAAAAGAGAAAAATCAAAGAGTGGTTTCCGTTGCAGGAAATTTTAAGGAACTTCGCGCCGTCCATTTTTATGCCAACCGGAATTATCCGGGAGCGCCTTGTTTTGAGGACGGCATCAGTATTTTGAAGCAATCCGATAGAGCGTCTCTCGTCTTTGTGCTGTCACACGGATTTGATTATTTTGTGTGGAACGAAAAGGCCTGGCAAAATGGTTATCCTGAAACACTGCTGCCCGAAAGACAGGGGCAATTCCAGAAACTGAGGCAGTGGTCCTCGGCGCGCGAGGGGGATTTGATCCTTTATGAGGTGAGGCAATGAAAATCGGTCTGGTATGTCGCCGGTTTGTTTTCAATGGCGGAGGGCTCGAGAAATATACCATTGACCTCAGCCGGTCTTTGATGGAACTGAGGCATGAAGTCCATGTTTTTGCCGCCGAATGGAACGATATTCCAGGCGTGGTCTTTCATCGCGTACCGATGATCCCTTTCTCGTCGCCTGTCAAAAATCTCAGCTTCGGGATGATGGCTGCCAAAATCAGCGGTCAGGTGGCCTTGGATGTCCTGCAGAGCATGGAAAGAATATGGCAGCAGGATATTTTCAGGGCATCCGACGGTATCAATCCGGTTCAGATGCTGCAGAAATATCCCAATCCATGGGTGCGACGATTCAAGTCCGCCGGACCGCGTCGCAGGATACTGGCGTTGCTTGAAAATCGGATTTTCCTGAAAGGGGGATGTCGATTTGTGGTGACGAATTCCAGACTGGTCAGAAACCAGATCACGGCATACTACAATGTTCCGCCGGAGAAGATACATGTCATTTACAACAGTGTGGACAGGAACAGGTTTTCTCCTGAAAACAGAGCCGACTCCCGCCGGAAAATCAGGAATCGTCACGGTATCGATCCTCAAAAACGAATTGTTTTTTTTGCAGGCAATAATTTCAGATTGAAAGGGCTTCAAATGCTGTTTGAAGCCGTTGCCGTCCTGGGGCAAAAGGATGTCTGCGTTATGGTCGCAGGCGGCGACCCGGTAAAGGTCTACGAAAAAAGATTGGAAAAACTGGGTATTCGGGATCAGGTAATATTTTTGGGGAGGGTTTCGGATCCTGAACACTACTACCGTGCCGCGGATATCTTTGTACTGCCGACCCGATATGATGCATTCGCCAATGTCTGTCTGGAGGCTCTGGCTTGCGGCACCCCGGTTATCACCACACAAAGCAACGGCGCTGCCGAGATTATAAAGGACGACATGACCGGATATGTACTCAAGACGTGGGAAGCCCGTGAACTCGCATATCGTCTGAAGGTGTTCATGACCCGTGACGATAGAAAATGGATGAGTGAACAGGCGGCTTCGGCTGCGGCGCGGTTTACTTCCGAACGATCCATGGATCGACTGATTCAGCTTTATCATCACGTTCGCGAGGCAAAAAGAGGATGACACCGGAAAAAGCGCCTGTCACACGAATGTATTCCCGCGGGATCATCATTAATCAAAACTATCAGGATATCCTTGAGAAAACCAATCTTGCGGGTTTTGATGACCTCTACAATTATCCTTTTGGTAAAACCTTGAAGCGTATTCCTGAAAGGCGGGTCATTCGTTTTGAACTCCCCTGGCAAGGGCGTAGGCGTGTATTTTATCTCAAGCGCCATGAAACGGAATCCCCGGACATCGGGGCGCTGGCGCGCATCGGCATCAGGCGTGCGGGGGCTTCATCGGGTATGACGGAATTTGAAAATCTCTGTGATTTTCGACAACACGGTCTGGCAACCGTCACCCCGGTCGCGGCAGGTGAACGCCGGGTCGGGATGTTTAAATATCGATCCTTTCTGGTCACGGAAAGTTTTGAGCCCTATATCGCGCTTGAGCAGTTGATGGAATTGCATCCGAATCGATTGCGGGGCGAAACGGGAAGCCACTATAAGCGTAAGCTGATCGAGGCCGTTGCCAAAACCGCCCGTCGCATGCATGAGGCCGGCGCCAATCACCGGGATTTCAATGCCACGCATGTTCTGGTCGGCCCTGAAGCCGCAGACGGCCTGCCGAAAATAGCCTTGTTCGATCTTCAACGCGTCGACCGCCGCCGATGGCAACGGTTTCGATGGATGGTCAAAACCCTTGCGGAACTGAACTACACCCTTCCTGAAACGCTCTTTTCAAAGGAAGACCGGCTGAAATTGTTGATGGACTACAAAGGCGTGAATCGACTCTCGCTCTGGAGCCGGTTTCAACTTTGCTGGATCATGAAAAAAATCGAGCGCATCCGTCGTCACACCCTAAAAAATCGGATTCGGCGCGAAAAGGCCGGTCATCAGGAGGGAAAGTCGGCCAAGGACGGCACGGCTCTATGATCGCCCCGGCAATCGGGATGTTGAATTTTTACAGAATTCAACTTTCGACTTTCATGATGTTGACCGGCACCGGCCTATGAAAGTCGAAAGTTGAGTACAGAATCTTCAATGCGGCAGCACTCGATGAAGGGCTTCTTGTTATCGCTCATACCGATGGCGGATATCTTGAAGATAGGCGGCCAGGTACCTTCTGCGGAACTTTTTCTTGTCCCGGATGTACCCCATCCTTGCCGCTTTTGTGTAAAAAGAGCGAAACGCTTTGTATTTATGAGATTTATAGAGCGCCCGAAGTGCTTCTTCTACATCGGAACAGATAAATGATCGTAAATCCGATGCGCTCAACTGCGTCATCAGAACTGGAGAATCGGCGATGATGCTCGAGAAGAGCATACCCTGATCGATGATTTGCCGGTAGTCGTTTCTCGCCCGCTTTTCGCCGCAAACATTGCGGACGGTTCCGATTTCCTCCCCGCAATACCTGAAGGGGTGTCGATGCAGAAGCCGTATCAGCAGTTCGATATCCTCCTTATTGCGCAGCCGTGGATTGTACATCCCCGTGTGTAAGAACACATCCCTGTCGATCAGGAATCCGTTATTGTGGCACCAACTCTTGTTCTCAAGGTATTGTGAAAGGCGTAATTCATCTCCCCGATTTTTTTCACGCAGCAGCGGATGATGCGTCGATCTCACGGGTTTCAAAAGCCCAAAGGACGCCGTAATTTCCCCGGGTCTCTCGTTCAACAGGGACACTCTTGACGCAACAGCATTGGGTTCCAGCATATCATCGGAGTCGAGGAAACAGATGCAGTCGCTGCGGCTTGCTTCCACACCGATGTTTCTGCAGGCGGATGGTCCGCGATTGATCTTTTGAACAACGATCCGGATCCGTTGAGCATAGATCTCCCGAAGCCGTTCCGCCGTATTGTCGCTGGAGGCATCGTCAACAATGATACAATGCGTTCGGGTATACGTTTGCGCCAATACGGAGTCAACAGCCGAGCAGATAAACGGCCATCGGTTGAAGGTCGGGATGATTACCGTCACACTTTTCATTTACGACTCCTGCAGTTGTTCAATGATGCTTTTCACCGCGGCCCAGACACGGTCGACCGTTATCACGTTCATGCAGTAGTCGGAGCCGTGGGGGCAGTCTGGACGCGAGTGGCCGCAGGGTCGGCAAGGGAAGACCGCTGCAATGGCGATGTCATGGCGTCGTCTTGGGCGCCAGGCTTCCCATTGGGTGGGACCGAAAAGGGATACGCTGGGCGTGTTGACGGCAGTTGCGATGTGGATGGGAGATGAATCGTTGCCGATAAGAATGCCGGCCTGTCGAATCAATGCCGGCAGATCCGCCAACGGAAGACGTCCTGCCGTGTTGACACACGGGGCGGTCATGAGATTTTCAATCCTGCGGCATGTTTTCGCATCTTTCGAACCTCCGGAAAGCACAACCTGAAGGTTCAGGCTTTGGAACAGACGATCCCCGATTTCGGCAAATCGTTCCTCCGGCCAACGCTTATACCAACGTCTGGCGCCAGGATGAATTACGGCGTAGGGCGCATCCAGCCGCATCCCGGCTTGCTTGAGCCGCTGCATGACAATGCCGATGCGATCTGCGGAGACCGGCAGTCTGGGGTGTGGGGATGCATGATGAAATCCCAGAAGTTCTCCCATAGACAGATGGTGATCGACGGTATGGACCTGTCCGAAATAGTACGGGACCGTGTGGGTATAGACCAGATTTTTCGGAAAAATCGCACCGTCATATCCCAGACGGTAACGGGCGCCGCTCAATATCGTGATAAGTGCCGAACGATCGTTTCGGGTCAGATCGATGACCAACTGAAACCGGTTTTGGATCAATCGCCGCAAAAAGCGAAAGAGATATCCAAGCGATCTGTTGGTCCGCCCATAATCGAAGACATGAACCTGATACAGGCTCGGATGATCCACAACGATATCTTCAACGCTTTTATTGACCAGCAAATGAATTCTGGCGTGGGGAATGTGAGCTTTTATGGCGTCGATGAGGGGCGTGACGAGAACGGTATCACCGATATACCGCATCTTGATGAGGAGGATATCCCGTATCTTTCGTTTTTGGCGAGGCGATATCGGATCCGTTTTTTGAAAAAGATGGGCCATATATTAGCAATATATACCACACGATTCGTCATCAGGATGCAACAAACGAAAAAAAGATTCCCGGTTTCCGAATTCTTTTTTGAGCCGCCTTTCCGGTTTTCGTCTGTTGAGGTATTGCATGCCCTGATTTGAAAAGCTCACTGTTTTGGTGGGGTTTGTTAACCGGCTTGCGGGCAATCGTCAAGGAAAATATCGAACTGCTCTGCAAAACCGGTCCGCAAAAGATTGATTAATCGAGTGAATGGGTTATAATAATTTGTTTGGTAAGGTTTGGTTTTGGTCTCTCGTTCAGTTTTCGAAAAGGACATCCATGCGTTTTCTCCTATACAACATCGCTTACGGCACAGGCGTTGGGACGCGACTTCATTTTCCGTTTCCATTCGCCGGACACCTCAAGAACACCGGAAAAAACCTCGAGCAGATTTCAGATTTCATCCGGTCGGTCGATCCGGATATCGTCGGTTTGGTCGAGGTGGACAGCGGTTCGTTTCGGTCGGGCAACGGCAATCAGGCCGAAAGGCTTGCTTACGGACTCAACTATCATCATGTCTTCGAATCCAAGTATTTTGAACAATCAATGGCACAGAAGGTGCCGGTCCTCAACAAGCAGGGCAACGCCGTCCTTTTGAATCAGGCCTTTCGCTACCGCCGATGTCATTACTTCAGCGTCGGCGTCAAGCGCCTGGTGATCGAGGTGGGGCTTGAGGATGTCGTGGTTTTCCTGGTGCACCTCTCTTTGAAATTCCGTCACCGGCAGTATCAGCTGGCGGAGCTGTATGCCATGGTGCGGGCCGTGGACCAGCCGGTGATCGTGGCGGGCGATTTCAATGCCTTCTGGGGTGATAGGGAACTTCAGCTTTTCCTGGCTGCAACGAACCTGAAGACCGCCAACGGTCTGGCGGAACCGTCCTATCCCAGCCGCGCTCCCCGAAAGCAATTGGATTTCATTTTCCACAGCCCTGAAATTCATACCACGGGATTCGAGATTCCCGCAGTACGTCTTTCCGATCATGCGCCCCTTATCTGGGATTTCGAAGTGGCGGGCATCGACAGCTGCCGTCCCGCGGCGCTACAAGCCGTGGGAGGGATCCGATGAAAGAGAACGTGTTCAACCGTAACCTCCTCAAATTCATTAAACATTCACCGACTCCTTTTCATGCCGTGGCCCAAATGGTCGAAATGCTGGATGGATATGGATATGTCCGTCTGCGGGAAGGAGACGCTTGGAAGCTCGAGAAGATGGGGCGTTACTACGTTACACGCAATGATTCGGCGCTGATTGCCTTTACGGCGGGGGGTCTGGACTGGCCCCGGAGCGGGATTCGCATGGTCGGCGCCCACACCGACAGTCCCTGCCTCAAGGTCAAACCCCGACCCGAGATGCTCCGGCATTCTTTTCTGCAACTGGGGGTTGAGGTTTATGGCGGGGCCCTGCTCAATCCCTGGTTCGATCGGGATCTCTCCCTGGCAGGTCGGGTAACGGTTCTCACCGCCGCCGGAACCATCAAAAACGTCTTGTGCGATTTTGGAGATCCGGTGGCTGTCATCCCCAGTCTGGCCATCCACTTGGATCGGGAAGCGAACAAGGACAAGAGTGTCAATCCCCAGGAGGAACTGCCGCCGCTCCTGTTGCAGATGGACGAGGACGCCCGGAGCGATCTCTTCTTCCGGGACATTCTGCTTGACCGCCTCAAGAGAGCCGATCCGACCCTCGATGCCGTCGAGGTTCTTGATTTCGAGATCAGTCTTTATGATACGCACCCCCCGGCTTTGGCAGGTTTAAACCGCGATTTTATCGTCGGCGCACGGTTGGACAACCTCCTCAGCTGTTACACCGGCCTCGCGGCACTTCTGGCGTCTTCCGGGAAGCAGCCGGCTCTTCTGGTGTGCAACGACCATGAAGAGGTGGGGAGCGCATCGACGACGGGGGCGCAGGGAACCTTCCTGGAGGCGTTGCTGACACGAATTCTGCCCGCACCGGAAGACCGCCTTCGGGCGCTGGACCGTTCCATGATGGTTTCGGCAGACGCTGCCCACGGCATTCATCCCAATTATACCGGAAAATACGACGGCAACCACGGCCCATTGCTTAACCGCGGGCCTGTCGTCAAGATCAACGCCGGAAAGCGATATGCCACCGACAGTGAAACAGCGGCGGTGTTCCGCTGCGTAGCACATCGTTTGGAGATCCCGGTCCAGGATTTTGTGATGCGCAGCGACCTGGCCTGCGGCAGTACGATCGGGCCGCTTACGGCTACCCGGATCGGTGTGAGAACCGTGGATGCAGGCGTCCCGATTTTTGCCATGCACTCCATTCGGGAGACCGCCGGAGCCCATGACGGCTACCACCTTTTCCGTGTGATTCATGCATTTTTTCAGACGGAGGATCTCTCGGCTCCGGCATAGACCGCCGGGTTTCATGCCCTCGCGATCCAAAGGTCGAAACGGACCGCCGTTGCGCCGTCGCCATGACGTCCCTATATTTTTTCGAGAGACACCGATTGGTTATCGGAATGCGGCTGATGGAACCGAGGAGGAGCCATGTCTGTCAATCAACTTATTCATGAGAAAAGCCCTTATTTGCTTCAGCACGCCCATAATCCGGTGGACTGGTATCCCTGGTCCGAGGCGGCGTTCCAAAAAGCCCGGGATGAGGACAAACCGATTTTTCTCTCCATCGGATACGCTACATGTCACTGGTGCCATGTCATGGAAAGGGAATCGTTCGAGGACGAAGCGGCAGCCGCGCTGCTGAACGAGACCTTTGTCTGCATCAAGGTGGACCGGGAGGAGCGACCGGATATTGACGCCGTGTACATGGCCGCCTGTCAGATGCTGTCGGGAAAGGGCGGGTGGCCCCTGACCATTCTGATGACTTCGGAAAAACGGCCGTTTTTCGCGGGCACTTATATTCCCAGGGAATCCCGCCTTGGACATGCGGGGCTGACGGCACTCTGCCGGCATGTCCGGAAGATGTGGCTTTCGGATCGGAGCCGGATTCTGGATTCGGCCGGCATGGTGACCGGCCGCCTGGGACAGGCCTTCGTTTTTACGGCCGATGAGCCTGTAGCCCTGCCGGCATTGAACCACGCCGCCCTTCAGATGGAAAAAAGCTTTGACGAGCAAAACGGCGGGTTCAACCCGCCCCCGAAATTTCCCACGCCCCATCGGCTCCTTTTCCTGATGCGCCACCACTACCTGACGGGAAACCGGAAATCCCTCGATATGGTCGCAAAAACCCTTGCGGCCATGCGTCGGGGCGGGGTGTGGGATCACGTGGGGTTCGGATTCCACCGGTATTCCACCGATGCCCGATGGATTGTCCCTCATTTCGAAAAAATGCTTTATGATCAGGCGTTTCTGGCCATAGCCTACCTCGAGGCCGCTCAACTGACCGGTGATGCCGCGTTCTCTCGAACGGCGGAGGAGGTTTTTACCTACGTGCTGCGGGATATGACGGCAGACGGTGGCGGATTTTATGCTGCGGAAGACGCTGACAGCGAAGGCGAGGAGGGACGTTTCTATGTCTGGACGACGGCCGAACTCGCGTCGATCCTGGGACCGGATGCAGCCGATATTTGGGGGAAGGTTCTGTCGTTTTCGGCGGACGGCAATTTTGCGGAGGAAGCCACCGGCCGTCGTTCCGGTGCCAACATCCCTCACCTGACCCGATCCATGGCATCCTGGGCGGAGATTCTCGAGGTGGACGAAGCTGCGATGACCGCAAGGTGGGAGGACATCCGGCTCAAAATGTTCGCCCATCGGGAGAAGCGAATCCATCCCCTGAAAGATGACAAGATTCTGGCTGACTGGAACGGGCTCATGATCGCCGCCCTGGCCACAGGGGCCAGGATTTTGGGAAAGCCTGAATATGCAAAGGCCGCAGAAAAGGCCGTTCGGTTCATCGAGGCGTACATGACGACCCCGGAAGGGCGGCTTCTGCATCGCTATCGTAACGGAGAGGCGGGCATCGCCGCCCAGGCCGACGATTACGCCTTTTTAATCTGGGGTCTTCTGGCGCTGTATCGCACCACCTTTGATCCCGGCCACCTGGAGTGGGGCCTCCGACTTCAGAAGCAGATGCTCGACGATTTCTGGGATGCCCACAACGGGGGCTTTTTCCTGACCGCCGAGACCGAAAAGGATCTCCCTGTTCGCCCCAGGGAACTCTATGACGGGGCAGTGCCGTCGGCCAATTCCGTGTCGCTGACAAACCTGACGCTCCTGTTCAGGCTTACCGGAAACGTGCGTTGGGCGGAATGTGCGGATCTGCTGTCCCGAGCCTTCGCGGGCTCCGTCAAGGCCAATCCGTCCGCCTTTACCCATTATCTTCTGGGTATGGCCATGCTCATCCGACCCGGCCGCGACGTCGTGGTGGTGGGAGGCGATGATGCAAGCACCAGGGAAATGTTGGCGGTGTTGGACGATGCTTATTCCCCCCACGAGACGGTGCTTTACAAGAGTCGGGAAAATGCCGTTCGTTTGAAGGGGGTGGCCGAATTTACCAAACCGCTCGATATGGTGGACGGTCGGGCGACGGCGTATGTCTGCAGCGATGGCGCCTGCAATTGGCCGATAACGGATCCCCGTCTTCTCAAAAAGGGAGCGCGGCGGGGTGCGTCTGATGTATAGGAGGCGGCCGGCCGCCTGGGATATGTCGATGAGCGCGGATAACATTGCATCCGGCGATGGTCAGTTACAACTTCAACTTTCGACTTTCATGCTGGTGACCGGAAAGAGGTGCCGGGCCGTATCCTCCCGGCACCGGCCTGTATGAAAGTCGAAAGTTGAGTTACAACAGGGGAGGAGAGGAGAAAGGTAGATGGATGAACCCGAGGTCAAGGCCCTGACCCCCGATCAGCTGAAGGACTTGATGGCCAAATGGGATGAAGAGAATTATCTGTTGGTTGATGTGCGGCAGCCCTTTGAATATGCCGAGGGGCATATTCCCGGCGCGAGCCTTTTCCCCCTCATGGATCTGCATGCTCGCGTGTTCGACCTGCCGAACGATCGGGAATTGGTGTTCTATTGTCACAGCGGAGGTCGATCGGCCTTTGCCGCCGACCTCGCGGCCGAAGCGGAGGTGACGAGGGGGGGCGTCTACCATCTCGATGGCGGCCTCATGGCATGGGACGGTCGAATGCTTCCGGATTACCCCCGGGTACAGGTCTTCGACAGGGAGAGAAGCTCCGCGGAACTTCTGATGATCGCCATGAACCTCGAGAAGGGTGCTTTTCGATTCTACGCCTATGCTGTGGAAAAATTCGGGGATGCGCCTTTTATCGACACCATGAAAGACCTGTCAGCGGCGGAAAAGGGACATGCCCGAACGATCTATCGCTTCTGGGAGCGTGTCGCCGCGTCCAAATCGTCCTTTGAGGCGCTTTTCGAGAGCCTCGGGGGCGAAATTCTGGAAGGCGGCAGAGACTTGAAAACCGCGATTGATCAAGTGGACAGACTGGAACATGGACGTCGCGATTCTTGTATGGCCTTGATGGAGTTCGCTATGACCATCGAGTATTCGGCCTATGACCTCTACCGGACCATGGCCCTGAAAAGCGAGGATTCAGCGGCCCGGGATGCCTTCTGGCGAATTGCCCAGGCGGAAAAGGGGCATATGCGCATGCTCGGCGAGGCCGTCTCCCTTTGCGCCGAAACCTGATGGCCTCGGGGCGTCTTGATGGTGAGGCCGCGGATGCCTTCAGCCATCAATTCCGCCGGGCTTCTGAAACCGGGTCCATTTCCCGACGTTCTCTGGAGAAGCCGGCACGCTGGGCTTCATAGAGGGAGGGGATGGCGATTCCCGGGCGGTTGAGGCCCTCCACGCTGAGCCACTCGTTTTTGCGATCCAGGATGCTTCCGCCGATGGTGATCGGATTGCCGCCCGACCTTCGGATGCCGATAAAGAAGGCTTGAGGGAGATGTTCGTGCATGGTTCGGGGCGTACCCGACGAGGTGCCTTGATAGGCGTAGGTGCAGACGAATTCGCCGTCGGTGTTTTGCCCATAACAGCGCATTTGTCGGGGGGCCTCGATGTTCCAGAAAACGTTCCGGACTCCTGCATGCGGCAGAACGCTCATATCCCCGCCCGGGCAGACATAAAACCCTCGCAGGCAATCGAACAGGTTCTCGAAGGGAAATATGCCGTGGAAATCGATGACGGCATCCGTGGCCGTTTCGTCGTCCCGACCGTCGTAATGGATTTCGCAGTCGGTTACGACATTGCCCGAGGCCATCATGGTAAGGGTTACCGGGTGGACCATCCGGGCGAAGAAATCCGCACCGGAGACCAGGACGTCGTTGCTTCGACCGATGGTGATACCCGCGTGGGCGTCGAGCCCATCGAAGCGAACGTCCTGGACGCTCAGGTTCGTCGAATGGCTGATGATAATACCCTGGGTCAGGTCCTTGAAGGTGACGTTTCGAACCCATCCGTCCAGAGCGTAGCTCATCCAGAGGCCGTTCCAGAGATAGTCCTGCTCCCGTGCCGTGCGGATGACGGCGCCGTCCGTTCCCACATGGGGTTTGTGGTGTCGATAGTTCCCCGGCCACCGGCTTTCGATCCTGAGATTTTCGATGCCGACGCCTGAAACGCCCCTGAAAGCGTATATCCGAGGCTGGTAGCGCAGCCACTGATCGAATCGGGCCGGGTTGGTCAGGCGGACGGTGTGTGCGTCCACGATCTGTGCAATCCGGACAATCCAGGTGAGACGGCGGGCGGTTTTGCCGAAGGTGTCGGTCTGATCGGCGGTGAGGCGGAAAGGGTGGGTCAGCTGGACGGGAAGGTCCGCTTTTTTCGGATGGGGGTTCCGGGTGTCGATAAGGGGATCCTCGAATTCGACGACGACGCTCTGACCCACCGAGAGGCGACTCGTATCCGAAACAGCCACCTGGCGCTCACCCCGCCGCAGATCGCTGATGTAGCGGGCGAGAAATTCCCGGTTTTCAGGTCCGATTACCGCCACGGCCGCTCCGCTGCGCGGCTCTTTAAGCGCGGGAACGCTTCCCAGGCGGCGGACCGTTCCAGCAGGGCCGGGCGAGCCGAGAAACAGGACGGTTCCGTCAGTTCCGTCGCCCTGACCGCGGAGGACCACCTGGTCGCGGGTGATGCGGAGGTAAGGGGCGTTTCCGGTTTGGCGAATGTCGAATCGCCCTCGAGGCAGAAAAACAACCCCGCCGCCGGCCGCGCCGGCCGTATCGATGGCGGCCTGAATCGCCGCCGTATCGTCCCGATCGTCTCCGGGAACGGCGCCGAAGCGTTGTTCGGTTACGTCAAACACGGGTCCCGAAACATGGGGAATAGGCCGGTCACCCATGGCATATCCGGCGCGGGAAAAATCGGGCAGACCGGATCCGGACGCGCCGATGCGCTGATAGGCCGTCCAGTCGGCGGGTATCCAGGCGTGACCCGCGGCCTTGTCCATGACCGGTTTGCCGGAAGTCGAATCTTCCGGAGCGGGATCCGACCCTGAAAGGGATCCGGCCATGACAACGATCAGAAAGACGATGATTGCACAGGGCTTTTGAACGGTGAGGCGGGGCGATGTCATATCTTTTGCTCCGAATCTTCGAAAGACGAGCGGTTGTTTTCCGGTACTTGAGTTTAAAAAGAGCATATTCAGGACCTGCTGTCAACTTCGGAGCACACCGCCGTCGATGCGCGCGTCATTTTGTCGGTAGTGATAAAAAAATCCGGATTTTCGGCAATTTTCCGTTTGACGCGTGCACGGCAACCTTTTATAGTCCCCTGACCAATGGATCCGTGCTCCGCAGATCGGACGATTCGTCAGGAACAATGTGGGGAAGGCCCGGTTAATCGATAACCCTCTCAAACGGCCATGCTATTCAATTCTCTTCAGTTTGCCGTCTTCTTTATCGTCGTTGTCGGCCTCTATTTCGCGATCCCCCATCGCTTCCGCTGGATGATGCTGTTGGCGGCGAGTTACTATTTTTATATGTGCTGGAAGGTCGAATACGTCCTTCTCATCATGTTTTCCACCGCCGTCGACTACGTTGCCGGTCTCCGAATGTCGAAGATTCCCGATCGGCGCGGGCGTCGGAAATACCTGTGGCTCAGCCTCTTCTGTAACCTTGGCATTCTCTTTTTCTACAAGTACTTCAATTTTCTGAGTCGGTCCGTGACCGGGGTCCTACAGACATGGAACATTTTCTATGAGGCGCCCCTCTTCCATGTGCTGTTGCCGGTGGGGATTTCTTTCTACACCTTTCAGACCCTGAGCTACACCATCGATGTTTACAGAGGGCGGATTCCGGCTGAACGACATCTGGGAATTTATGCGCTTTATGTCGCATTCTGGCCCCAGTTGGTGGCCGGCCCTATCGAGCGTACCCATCATCTTCTGCCCCAATTCCGGGAACGATACGCATTCAACTATGATCGGGTGGTGGGCGGCCTGCGTCTCATGCTTTGGGGGCTTTTCAAGAAGGTGGCGGTGGCCGATCATCTGGCGGTCTATGTCAATCGTGTATACAACCATGTGGATGACTACCAGGGCCTGCCCCTCATGACGGCCACATTTTTCTTTGCCGTGCAGATCTATTGCGATTTCTCGGGCTACACCGACATGGCCCGGGGGGCTGCAAGGATCATGGGCTACGATCTCATGGAAAACTTTCGGCGGCCTTACTTTTCCAAGTCGATCCGGGAGTTCTGGCAACGCTGGCATATTTCCCTTTCGACCTGGTTCCGGGACTATGTCTACATCCCTTTGGGCGGCAAACGGGCTTCGACGGAGCGCTGGTATGCCAATCTCTTCGTGACCTTCCTGCTGAGCGGACTCTGGCATGGGGCCAACTGGACTTTTGTTATCTGGGGTGCCCTTCACGGCATCTACCTGATCCTGGAGAACCTGACCGGATTTTTTCAGACACGCCTGGCGAATCGTTGGTTTCCCGGCGAGGGGGCCCTCATGAATCGAGCCGTCCGGGCGAGTCTTACCTTTGCGATGGTCTGCTTTGCCTGGATCTTCTTCCGAGCCAACACGGTGGGTGACGCCTTTGCCGTTATCGGGAAGATATTTCTGATAGATCTGGAAAACCTTGGGGTTGAGGTGGTCGGATTGACCTCATTTTTTCGGTCGGTGCTGCTGGTGCTCATCCTCTTTGCGGTGGATGCGGTCGACCGTCGCACGGGGATCCAGACCGCCTTGACCCGACTGCCTGTCGTCGTTCGATGGTCGATCTATACGACGGTGCTCTGGGCGGTCATGATATCGGGAATTTTCGGCGTGCAGCAAGAGTTTATTTACTTCCAGTTCTGATGAAACCTCGGATTGATGATGCAGGCAAGAAAATTTTTTATCAAAGTGCTGGTCTTCAGCCTTCTCAACGCCGCGATCCTGACCGGCATTCTCCTTTTCTTCTCCGGGCGGCAGCGCGACGTCCGCCTGGACATCGACGTCACCGAGTCGAATCTCCTCGTGATGGGTGAAAATCAGCATTACGGCGTCGCCATTCTGGGAACCTCCAGAGGCCGGGTGCTTTCCAGGGACGGTCATCACCGGATGCTCGAGGCGATCCTGGGCGAGCGGGTCATCAACCTCTCCAAGGGCGGCGGGGGCGGACTCATGCCCGCCGAACTGCACCTTTCTCACTTCTACAGCAGAGGAAACACCGTTGACCACATTCTCTACCTCGTGGATCCCTGGGTCTTCTTCTCCGCCATCAATAACGAACACAACGATTTTTTTCTTCGCGACGAACCCTTCGAACTCTCGATTCTCTGGAAGCTGATTCTGGACCGATACCCCCCGGATCGGATTTTTTCCTACCTGCAGATGATCGCGGTGGACGACTGGGCGGGAATCTCACGTTACGCCGGCCCAGGGCTCACCAAGGGGACATTGAGGAGAATCGACCGCACGAAACTGGAAGAGGCCCGGCAGCACTATTTAGAACGTTACGGCAAGGGGAATTTCGAACGCTACAGCCGTTTCGTCGACCGGATCAACGCCATGGCCCTGAAAAACGGAAGCCGGATCACCTACGTGATGCTGCCCCTTCTGATTCCCGATTTTCCAGGACTGAAAGCCGTGGACCGGAAGCTTTCGGCGGCTGCAGCCGGGGGAGGCCACGTCGGTTACGTGAATCTTGCAACGGCGATGCAGGATCGGCGTTTTTTCTACGATCACATGCACTTCAACAAGACCGGGATCGCGCATTTCGCTGAAAACGCTCTTGGCCCGATTCTTCGAGGAGAGGCGCCGACTTTGGAGACGGGCGTTCGATCTGAACCGCAATGATCTACACTCAACTTTCGACGTTCACATGACGGCGACCGGAAAGAGGTGCCGGGAAGGTACGGGCCCATGAATCCCGAAAGTTGAGATGTACAAATGATGAATGTCCGGAGCCTGTGGTCTGTCTGAGGATTCACCACAGGGATGAACTGATGAAACATGTCGATCCCCCGCCATCGTCTTCCTGATCCGAATCCGTGGGGGGCGGCGGTACCGGATCGCCATCGTCGTTTTCGTCCGGATTCGAGGATGGCGGAACGTGTGCATCCAGATTTGCCGACACCCGATCGGCGAGCAGCGCGTGCATTGCGGTGGTCGGATGCCGGTCATCCCAAAACAGATGTCCGGCGCCGTCAAAATTGTTTTCGATTTGAAAATTAGGCGACGGTTCGGTCACGTTGCTGAATCCAAAGGCGGCAGGATCCTTTTGGACCGCCGCAAAAAAAGAGAAAACATCGAATTCATAGAGGGTCACCTCCGGGTGATCGATACTGAAGCGGTCAATCATTTTGACCAGTTCGGCATTGAAATTGAGGGAAAACGCAGTCGCCGGCGTGGCGTCCGACGTGCCCAGGGTGTCGGGGATGGCGCCCAGGTCAGGCAGGTTCAACAGCAGAATATGCTGCGCCTCCAATGCCGCCAGGCGTTCCATGGCTCTGTTGATGTTGTCCACCGCATTCTGAAAGTCGCCGTTGCCGTTCAAAAAATCATTGCCGCCAATCCATATGATGAACAGTGAATCATGGGAAAGCGGGAGAGCTTTGGCCGCGGTATACGAGGTTACCTGTTCGATCAGACCCGGCGGCACCAGTCCGTCGCTTTGAGCCCCACCGAGAGCCCGGTCATCCAGGGGTGCATTCATGTGTGTCAAATCGGCCAGGTATTCGACCCACACCGGACCGTTGGAGAAACGGCCCTGGTAATAAAGGGCGGGGTCAGGATGGAGTTGGTTTTCAATCAGGAAAAGATTGCCGTTATCCGACAGGCTGTCGCCGAAAACGACAATTTCATCGAATACAGACGGTGAAACGATGGGCGGCGGCGGTGGATCAGGGACAACGGCTCCCAAAAAATCCACAAGGGCATTTTGCCAGGCATCAGCCATCTTGCCGTATCCATCGTCATTGGGATGGAGCCAGTCCGCCATATCGTCCGAATAATTGAGCGCATGCTCCATATCCACAACGACGATGCTGTCCCCGTCGGCTTTTCTCTGCGACGCCATCGCCTGAAGATTCAGGTTATATGCCGAGGTGTCCGGGCTATGCGGCACCCGGTCGATGATCAATGCGAGAAATACCGTGATGTCGATATCGTAAAGATAAATGTTATCCAGGATACGTTCCACCTCTTCCGTGTCGGTGGTCAGGCAGTTTGTCCCGATATGCAGGAGTACGATATCGGCTGGGTTTTGCACCAACTGGGAATATACATCATCCGCTACCTTTGAAGCACAGATTCCGCCATAACCTTCGTGATTGACGTCAAAATCAGGTTCCGCAAGACTGCCCGACAAACGGTTGCCCACGAAATCCACATCATAACCGAGTTCGGTGAGACCGATATAAAGCGGTTGGCGGTATCCGGTGATATAGTCCTCTGTTCTTGGATCCGGAGACGTATACATGCCGTAGGTAATGGAATCTCCCAGAGGCATGATTCTGACGAGTGCATCAGCGGAACTTGCCGCAAAGATGCATGTAATGATCAATATAATACTTCTCAATAATTTGAAATTTATGAAGTATTGAACCGGATATTTCCTGGATAACAACATTCAATCCTCCCGAACAAAAATGGACGCTGGACGTTTCAAACAAAGAGTCGAACTTCTTATTGGCAACCGGTTTTTCGTATTGAGAAATCCTGGGCAGTAAATAAAGAGAAAAACATTTTTTGTCAATAATTATAAATGCCTATAAGTTAAGCAATGGGCGTTGTGAAAAAATCCTGTAACCGTTTAAGCGGCGAACAGACGGCCGCTGGTGTGCCGTTACGAATGACGGCTGCGAGAATCACCGGTTCCGAGGTTGTCGACAGGCCAGCCAGGCCAGACCGAAGATATCGAGAGTGATATCGTTGCGTTTAGGGGCGATGGCGACCGTTTCCAGCAGGGTGGTCCTGGGCGAAAAACGTTTCTCAACGGCGTCGATATCGTCTCGAAACTGAAGGTCCAACGCCGCTATCTTGTCCCGCACGGCATTGGCCCGTTCAACGGCACGATCCACATCCTTCTTTTCCTTATGGATCCGACCGGCGGATTTGACGGCGGTGCCCATTCGGGAGGCCGACGCGGCGCTTGCGACCTTTCGTCCCAGAAAGGCCCCCAGGATGGCGCCACCGAAAGAAACGGCCGATTGAAGACCTTGGGAGCGAACCTGATCCCGTTCCCGTTCGACGGCCTGCTCAGCCAGCATGAGCCGGTCCTGGAGACGGGCAAACCTGTCGGCGTATTTTCGACGCAGTTTTTCGATCGCCGTATCCCGAGCCTCCCGTTCCGCCAGGGAGACGCGTATCCGGAAGGCGCTCTCAGATTCCCCCGGCCGGCTCGTCAGCTTGAGCGCCGTTGCCTGGTAGATCGTGAGGGGACGGTTAAGGCGAACCCATCGCAACAGGTCTTTGCGCCATTTATCATAGGCGGCCGTTTTGTGCGCCGCGGGAGGGAGTTCGGCGTATTCGGCATGATCCGGCGGAACAGTGCCGAGGGCTGCAGATGCCACCGGAACGGCACTGCCCCAGTCAAGAGGGACGGGGCCGTTTTGGAATTGAGCGAACAGGGTTACCGATTGGATCAGGTCGACGCCATACCGGAGGTGGCGGTAATGGATGCTCATCCGGCCGATGAGGCCGGGGAGGTATTGGTCTCCCGCACCCGCACCTGAGGCGGGGAGGTAATAGGTATCAATCCCAGGCGGCGGCAAAGGCGGGATAGCGGTTCTCGACGGCAATGCCGGCGGAGGCGATCCCGTTGTCGAGATGGGTTCAGGTATTGTTTCGGGAACCGGGCCGGTGAGCCGACGGATCTGGTCCCGCGTCATGGGGCCGCTCAGATAGGAGAGTGTCCAGCGGGTCTGGAAGATGACCGGGCGGGTTTCGTGGACGTTATGGAGGAGAAAGACCCTTTTGCCGAGGCGCGACAGGATCCCATCCATCCGGTCCCGGTCGAATCCGGTTACGGCCGCGGCGCTGTCCAGGCCTGCCAGCACGCGGGCTCTGTCCTGTTCGGTTTGAAGCCGTCCGATGAACCAGGTGCCCATGTTGGCGAGCCCCTTGTAGTCGAGATCCACGGGATTCTGGGTCGAGAGGACGACACCGAGTCCGAAGGCCCGGGCTTGCTTGAGCAGGTTGAGGAGGGGCTTTTTGGACGGCGGATTGCTTACCGGCGGAAAATATCCGAAAATTTCATCCATGTAGAGAATGGCCCTGAGGCTCGTCGTTCCCGGCTGGGAGCGGATCCATCCTATAATCCGGTTCAACAGCAAGGTTACGAAGAACATGCGCCGGCTTTCCGTCAGATGACTGATGGTGAAGATCGATGCCCGGGGAGTGCCCTGGTCGGTGTAAAGAAAACGAGGGATATCCAGGGGCGGCCCTTCCATCCATGCCGCGAAGCCGGAAACCGCCAGGAGGTTGTTGAGGCGCATGGCCAGTGCGAAACGATCCTTTTCAGGAAAAAAGGCCTCGAGGGCCATGACGCCGATGCGATTGAATGGGGGGAATTGGACGGTTTGAATCAGTCCGGCCAGGTCGAGGGTGCGGTCCTCCGCCCAGGCGTTTTCGAATATGTTGGCGAGGAGAATATGTTCCCGGCTCGATATGGGATTCGCATCGATGCCCAAAAGCGCCAGAAGGCCTGTTACGGTGGAAGCGATCACTTCCTGAAGAAAGTCACTGTCTGCCGCCGCTCCGGCGGGGGGCGGGGCGAATTCGTGCAGAAGGCTCACCGGTCGACCGGCGGTGCTGCCCGGGGTGTAGACGGCAATGTCGGCGGCGGCCCGAAGGCGTGCGATCCGCTCGGGTTCCTGGTCCCATTCCGCCAGGCCCGCCCGCCAGGTTTCAGCTTGCTGCGCGGCATAGGCCTCCGGCGCTATTCCTTGACGAGCCGCGTCCTCGAGAGAAATCCATGGCTGGAAGGCCTCCGCATTCAGGTCTGGGAAACGAAGCAAAAGATTGGGAAGATCTCCCTTGGGATCGATGGCGATGACCGGTATGCCGTCGATGAGCGCTTCTTCGATGAGCCCGATACCCAAGCCGGTTTTGCCGCTCCCGGTCATGCCGATGATGACGGCATGGGTGGTAAGATCCTTGGCGTCATAAAGCATCAGGTCCTGCCGGCAGCACTGATCCTTTGGGTCATAGATTCGGCCGAGGTAGAACGCGCCGAGCTTTTCATAAATCTTTTTCATGAGACTTCCTCAGTGCAAAAGCGCTTTCGTGACCTTCACAGGCGACGTTATCCGACGGTGTTTCATCCCTGGCGCGGGTTGTATCACGTCCCTCGGCCGTTGCACCCAAAACGACGACATTTTCAATCGTCCGATTGGTGCCGGCCGGCAAGGAGACCCGCTCGGATACACTTCAGGAGATCATAAGAATGTTTCCCGTCGAATTTCTCGTAGACGGGCTTCAACAGATGGGCCTGGTCCTCGGGGAGAGATCTGATGACCGATTCGATGTTTTGCTGCTCCTTCAGGGGCAGGGGGACGACTTCGTCGGTGGACAGGCGGCCGGCTTCGATGAGCGCGGCAAGATGCCCGAAGATGGTCATCGGGGTCAACTTTCGCTTGCGGGCGATCTCCTCGGGCGAGCATCCCTGATCGAACAGGGTCAGGGTTTCCGCGACAGTCGCTGAAAGCGCATCCGGCAGCGGCTTGTCCGGCCGGCGCCCGCCCGTTTCCGGCGCGGATTCCCGGATGCTTCGTCCGTGGATCGCCACATGGGCTCGGATGGTCGCCAAAAACGGTTCACCGTAACGTTCCAGTTTTGCTTCGCCCACGCCGAAAATCGTCCTCAATTCCTCGGTGGAGGTGGGCTGGAGTTGGATCATTTCCCGAAGGGTGGCGTCATGAAATACCACGTAAGGAGGGACACCGGCGGCCCGGGCAGTGTCCAGGCGAAGGGTCCGGAGACTTTCCCACAGCGTGATGTCCCCAGGGTCCTTGAAGGCGGGGGGGCCGGCTTTTCGTTTCGGTGTCTCCGGTCTTTCCTGAATCGACGCGACGTCTTTCCTGAAGCGGATGTGCGCTTCACCGACCAACACGGCGCGGCTCTCGGGCGCGAGGAAGAACCCCCCACCCTCCGGATCTGTGGAGAGGTATCCCGCCGCCGCCAGTTGGCGGAAGACGGATTTCCATTCATTTCGGGAAAGCGCCGTGCCGATGCCGAAAGTGGAGACCCGGTTATGGCCGAAACGCTGCACTTTTTCTGTATCCCGGCCGAGCAATACATTGACGAGGTGTTCGGCGCCGAACCGCTGACCGGTGCGGTAAACGCACGAGAGCGCCTTCCGGGCCGCCAGGGTCCCGTCCCAGGTCTCGACATTCCCGAGGCAGACATCGCAATTACCGCAGGGGGACTTCAGGGTTTCGCCGAAATAAGCGAGGAGCATCTGCCTGCGGCACTGGACCGTTTCGGCGTAGCTGAGAACGGCCTCCCCCTTCCGAAAAAGAATTCGTTTGAACTGTTCGCTTCCCGACGATTCGCTGATCATCCGGCGTATGGCCGTCACGTCCGAAAGACCGTATAGCAGCAACGCATCGGCCGGTTCTCCGTCGCGTCCGGCGCGGCCCGTTTCCTGATAATACGCTTCGAGTGTCCGGGGCATGCCCAGATGAATCACGAACCGGACATCGGGTTTGTCGATGCCCATGCCGAAGGCCACGGTGGCCGCGACGACGACACCGTCTTCCCGCAGGAATCGCCGTTGGTTCGACAGGCGCGTACCGTCGTCCATGCCGGCATGGTAGGGAAGGGCGGTGAACCCCATGTCGCGGAGCTTTGCGGCTGTCGATTCAGCCTGACGGCGGCTCAAACAATAGATGATGCCTGAATTCCCCTCGTGTTTGGATTTGAGGAAAGCGACCAACTGCCGGAGTCCCGATTGTCGCGGTTCCGTTCGGTACAGGATGTTGGGTCGATCAAAGCTGGAGATGAAGTTTCGAGCCTTTTCGAGATTCAGCTTTGCGATAATCTCCTTTCGGGTGACGGGATCCGCGGTGGCGGTCAGGGCGATTCGAGGAACTCCTGGAAACTGATCTGAAAGCAGGGAAAGTTTCAGGTATTCGGGCCGGAAATCGTGGCCCCACTGAGAGATGCAATGGGCCTCGTCGATGGCGAACAGCGATATCGGAACGCGACTCAGAAACGACAGGAAGGCGGGCGTTGTCAGCCGTTCGGGGGCCACGTAGAGCAGATCGATCCTTCCGGAGATTGCTTCCGCTTCGACGTTGCGGATCTGATCACGGCTCAGGGTCGAATTGATAAACGCCGCCTGGATGCCGTTCTGGCGAAGCGCATCGGTCTGGTCTTGCATCAGGGCGATGAGGGGCGAGACGACCACCCCGACACCCGGCCGAATCATGGCTGGAATCTGATAACATAAAGACTTGCCGCTACCGGTGGGCATCAGCACGAAGGCATCTTCACCCCGGATAATATGGCGAATGATCGCTTCCTGGTGTTCCCGAAACGCCGAGTAGCCGAAACGGGTGCGTAAGATCTTTTCAGGAGATGAATTGGGGAATCGGATGCCGGATTCGTGATCCATGACAGCGTCCTTTGGGGTTCGCGGATAGGTTCCAGTTATGAATCCCTTTCCAACCAGCATCACGAAAGTCTGAGCTGGAACTGACAACGAATGTTATCATTACCGACAAAAGGAGATCTTGTCAAACGGGTCGCTCAGATCGCCTTCAATCCAGGGTGGAAGGTCCTTACCGATTGACGGGAGCATTGTTTTCAGATAAGGGGTTTTCGTCGGAAATTGTTCGAAATATCAATCGGATTCATCAAGGAAGAGACGGCTATGATCAAAATCAACGAGAATTATCTGAAGCTTCAGTCATCCTATCTGTTCATCGACATCGCCCGCAGGGTTCAGGCTTTTCAGACGGCTCATCCTGACAAGGACGTCATCAAGATGGGCATCGGCGACGTGACCCAACCGCTGCCGCCGGCCTGTATCCAAGCCTTCCATGAGGGCGTCGAGGAAATGGCGAACGCCGAAACCTTCAGAGGGTACGGTCCCGAGCAGGGATATGCCTTCCTTCGCGAAAAGATTGCCCAATACGATTTCAAGGCGCGAGGCGCCGAGATTACGGCGGATGAAATCTTCGTCAGTGACGGCGCCAAATGCGACAACGGCAACATACAGGAAATTTTCGCCCAGGATATCCGGATTGCCGTCCCGGACCCCGTCTACCCGGTCTACGTGGATACCAACGTCATGGCCGGCCGTACGGGGAGGGCCAAAGACGGTCGTTACGAAGGGTTGGTCTACCTCGAGAGCACCCGGGAGAACCGATTCATTCCCGAACTTCCCTCTGAACCCGTTGACCTGATCTACCTCTGTTACCCCAACAACCCGACGGGCGCCGTCATTACGCGGGAGCAACTCAAGGTCTGGGTAGACTACGCCCGCGAGAATCGGGCTTTGATTTTATACGATGCCGCCTACGAGTCGTTTATCCGGGACCCCGGGCTGCCCCGCTCCATTTACGAGATCGAGGGTGCCCGGGAAGTGGCCGTCGAATTTCGCAGTTTCTCCAAGACTGCGGGATTCACGGGCACCCGATGTGCCTATACCGTGGTGCCTAAAATCTGCATGGCATACGACGAAACCGGCGAGCCGCATGCGGTGCACGCCCTGTGGAACAGACGCCACGGCACCAAGTTCAACGGCGTTTCCTATCCGGTCCAGAAGGCCGCCGCGGCAGTTTACAGTGAGGCGGGGCGGATGCAGACCCGAGCGTTGATCGATGGATACATGGAAAATGCGACATTGATCCGACGAGAGATGGAAGCCTTGGGATTCTCGTGTGCGGGGGGGGAGAATTCGCCCTATATCTGGGTGGATGGTCGTCAGGACTCCTGGGCGTTTTTCGATTTTCTGCTCAACAAGGCCGGTGTGGTCTGCACACCCGGCGCCGGATTCGGAAGGTGCGGCCAGGGCTATATCCGCCTCAGCGCATTTAACAGCCGCCGGAACGTCGAACAGGCCATGACCCGCATTCGGACCGCTCTGGCCGGATAGGGGCTCGAAGATCAAACATAGGTCATGGCGGAAAACCCTTTACGTCGTCGTACCGCCTCGAGAAGCCCCACCGTCCCGGTCATCATGTTGTCGCCCCAGGGTGCGCCCATCACCACCGGAAGAGGGGAAGAGCGGATCAGACGGCGTTTGGGACCCGTCGCCAGGATAATCTCGACGGCCGCAAACCCCACGATCCGGCGGGTGTAGGCCCCGTGGCCCCCTTCCGCGAGAATTGCGTCATGGGTAAGACGCCCGTCGGCCAGATCCCGCAGCAGAGTGGTGATGCGATCGCCGGTCACGGCGTGGGTGTGGTACTCGAAAAAGGCGGCCAGTTGGCCGGCGTCGATTATGGCGCCGACGGTGTGCGAGGTGGCGATATCCAGCACCAGGATGGTCTTGAGGTTTCTACAGCAATGATCCATGGAGGCGCCGAGGATCGCCGCCATGCCGCTGTCCATCACGTAGATTTCCGTTGTCGTCAGGTGTGCGGCACTTCGGGCGATGGATTGAAGGCGGTTCATGGCGGCGGGAATTTCATCGCTTCGGTAGAGTAGCGCATGGGGATAGGGGGTTTGTTCCAGGTCCGCCGTGAACAGCCGGTGCCGGTAATCCAGATGGGAGACGCCGGAGGGTGCAACGCCGTGATCCTGGGCGCAGACGGCCACACAGTCGAAGGCGAAAGGAACGCCAAAGCCGGCTACAATTCCTTCGAGCCGATCGCGGTCCAGATCCGCCAGAACCAACGACGTGAAATCCGGCTGCCGTTGAAGAGTGGATACCTTCCGCTCGTCTGAAATCTCGATGCCCGAAGCCGTCACTCGCGAAGGGTCGTGATGAACCGTCGCTGCAGCCGCATGGGTCATCACTACACGCGCGGTTTTGGCCCGCTCCTTCAGAACAGCAGACAGAGGACTCCCTCCCATTTCGCATCCGGTGATTGCCAGGTTGCCGTTGGTGTCCGCAACGGTTTCCGTTATCAGCCGAGCCGGTGATTTCACCACCGCTTTGTAGTGGAGATCCGCAACATCGTCATAATAAAGGACGTCCATGGTTCCGGCGCCGATGTCGATCATCAGGTATCGGCTCATGTCATCTCACTCCTGATTCCTTGTCACCTGGAGGGTGTTCCCTCCTTCTTCCCGGGAGAAACCGCATTCGTTCCGTCTGCGTTTCCCGGGGCTTTGAAATCGAACCCCTTGAAGACGTCTCGGAGGAATCCCACGGACAGGGTGGTGAGGGGATGGATGCTGACCTCCGGGTTGTCCATAGGACCCTTGATGGTGTAATCCGTCGCGATGATGCCCTGTCCGACGATCAGTTTTCCTAAAATCGGTATCATGTCGACCACTTGGTTGAGGATGTTGACCGGGATCACGATGCCTTTGATGTCGGACATCCGTTTTTCAACGTCATAGCTGCCTTCGGCGGTCATGGCGAGGGAGATACCTTCCATCCGACCGCCGTCAAGGGTGATGATGTTGTTCTCAAAGGTCAGGTTTCCATCGAGAGTACCGAAATGGATACCGCCGCTCTGGAGTTGCCCAAGAGCTCCCACGAAGGATGCCATGGAAAGCACCTTGACCAGACCCGGAGCGTTAACCACCAGAAAATCCTTTATTTTTATGCTTCCCGACACGCGTTTTCGGGTCGGCAGAAGGTTTTCGGATTGACCGTCGAAGACCAGGGCGCCGCCCCGAATATTCCCGTAGACATCAATTCCCTTAAGGAGGGTACCGGCATCCGAGGTTTGAATGAGGATTTGTTCCGGATTCGTTTTCCGGGTCACGGCGATATGCAGGGGCGCCTCCTCCCTGAAGGTGCCGTCGATGAGCACCGAATGAATTTTTTCCCCATTCCAGACGATCCTGCCTTTGGGCCGGTTCAGGATGACGCCGTTGGCCAGAAAAACCTTGTCGATATCGAAAGTAATGACGGTTTCAGGTCGCGTTTTCTTATCCTGCGACGGCTGGGTGGATGGATCAGCCGGCGGAGAAGATTTCCCCATTTTGAGAAGTCCGGCGGCATCGAATCCGGAGCCGGTCAGGTTCACCTGGAAACCTTTTTTTTCGTCGAAGGTCAACTCTCCGAATAATTGATGGTTTCCCACATTCAATGGATCAAGTTTAACATCAACGGTTGTCGAAGTGCCGAATGTCGCTTTTCCGCTGCCTTGAATATCCAGTTTTTTCCCCGATAGGATGAGTTCGGACACGGTGAGGATATTCCCGTCGGTCAGCGTGCTTCGGCCTTTAAGGACGGCGGAAGTGCCCACAGGCTTGATCCACCCCCACCGTCTGAGATCGATGGCGGTTTGGGTAAAATCGATTCGGGGTGCCACTTCAATGCCGTCCTCCGTCAAGGTCAGGTTCACATCCGTTTGTATCGTCCCTTTCAAAAAGGGGAGATTCGGCAGGCGTATGTCCTTGTGGTTTTCGGAAGCCACGACTGCCGATAGATGGACGGTTTCCCGGGCTTCGGCGTTTTTTTCCCATCGGACCGAGACGGGGGTCTGTCCGCTCCAGATTTCTCCCTCCACGGAGAAACGGTCGTTTTCAAAGCTTACGGCGGCTGTTCCGTTGGTCAGGTGGAGCCCGAGAAATTCCTTTACGGTGATCTGCGCGATCTTCGAGGCAATGGTGTAATGCACGTCTTTTAGCCCATCCTCTGCATCCATCGGGCCTTTTACATGGATACGGGTTGCAGCGGCGGCGCCTACCAGCGGCGGAAGATCCATCGTCATGGGCGCCCCTCCCGGTATGCTCCGGGCCGCTTCAACCAGATCGGAGGCGGGACCCTCGATCTCGGCAAGGATGTCGATCTCAGGTTCGCCGTTTTGGATGCCGGTGATATCGATCCGGGTTGCGGCGATTTTTGACTGACCCACCGACCCCTTGTCGAATCGTACCTGGGCGGTGTCGGGTGACAGCGTGAAGAGTCCCTCCCCTTTGTCTATGGCGGGCAAGGGGGGAAAATAATCGATCCGGAGGCCGCTGAATTTCCCCTCCACGGCAACGGCCGTCGCCGGCAGCCGCTCAAGGGACGACATAGCGGGGTCAAGATCGATTCTGACATCGGCATGGTGGATGTTTCCGTCTGAAACACGGGTCTGAAGCCATTTTTGCAGACCGCCTGAAAAACGCCGGGGCCAGTATTGATGAAGGATCTGGAAAGGCAAGTCATCGATGCCGCCTTCGAGTTGGATCCTGGGGTACGGATCCGCTGCCGTTACAACGCCGGAAAACTTGAGTACGGGACCCCCCAAGTCGGTGGAAAAGGCGCTCACCTCGATGCCGGCCGGCGCATAATTGAGTTTGCCCTTGGCTTCAATGCGCTTGATGGGAACCGCGGTGTCCGGGGCGGTTTCCGGCGACAGCTCTCCGTCGATGCCGGTTACGGCCACGGCATTTCGGTCAAGGGATACGAGAAGGGTTTTCTGCGCCCAGCGGTATCCCTGGAAATTCGGGATTTCAAAACCCTGAATCTTTGATGCCGCGTGGTAGTCGAAGGTCTCTTTGTCGAAACGGGACAGGGGCCATTGAAAGGAGAGGCGCGTTTCGGCCTTTCCCGACGCAATTTCAATGGGATAGCCCGTATTGCCCGTCAGGCCGTCAATGACCTTCCTCAGATCATCCGCGGGGCCTTTGGCTGTGGTGCGGATGTCAATGGTGACGGGATCCGCCGTGAATTTTCCGATAACGACTTTTCCGTCTAAGGCCCGCGAGTCATAGTTTCGGGCGGCGGCGACGTCGATGGTGATATCGTGAGCCGTGAATCGGGCTGTGCCTTTGGCATCCGTGATCGGCAAAAGTTTCCCGTGGTATTTCATCGCGACATCGCTGAAGGGCGCGATTACGTCGATAATGCCTTTGGGCAGGACCGGCGCCGCGAGATCCGCCGGTGTGATGCGGATTTTGGCTGTGGCGTCGTGGATCTCTCCCCCGATAAAATGATCTCGAATCCAGTTTCTGGCGACGGGGAATATCTGATAAGGCCAGTATAGGTGGGCCCTGGAAGGATCCAGGTGGTCGACCCGCACATCCAGGGCGACGGCATCGAATTTCCCAAGGTGGTCGACCGTTCCCGTGGTGTCGAAGGTCACTCCGCGTGATTCGATGTGAAGACTTGCCAGTTTCAATTGGGTAAAGCCGTTTTTCAGCCATCCCTTGGCCGTCAATTTTTCAATGGGTACCGGCGTTTCCCATACCTCGGGATGAAATAGGGTTCCTTCCGCGTCGGAGTCCATTTCGAAACGGAGGTTGTCAACCCTGCCGCTGGCGTCGACGCGGAACAACAGTTCAAGCTGTGTCTTGAAATCCAGTCCTCGCAACGGCGCGAGATCCGGCGAGAGTTCAGCCAGAATCGGTGGGTGGAGGTTTGTGAAATGGATTTTGCTTTCGGAAACCTTTCCCGGGTCGGACCCTTTTTCAGGGGGGGCGTGGATGACGGTCTGGAGACGGCTCGCCTGACCATTTACGGCGTAGGATGCCGTCAGGATAAGCTCCGGCGTGGCCTGAACGTGCAACATAGAGAGCACGACGCTGGGCAGGTCCACATTGATGGGGGCCGACTCCCCTGGAAGTGTGAGTCGGCCGTTTGCGGCGTGAAGCCGTTTGAAGTTTTTGTGCCGCTCGGCGAACGCGAACAGATTGTTGAAAAACTGTGGGCTGTTGAGTGTTTCCAATACCGCCGCAGCCGAAGCCGCGCGTTCCGACCCGGCGAGGTGGGAAAGGTCGGCCTCCGGGCGGGAAAGCCATATTTCGATGGGTTTGACGCTACCCAGGAAAAGGCTTGCCAGGCTCAGCCTTACCGTGATGACTGGGAAACGGGCCAACACGGTTTCATCGTTGAGCATGTACCGGGCATCGGTGATGCTGATGCCGGGAACCAGACGCCCTTTGGGCCATGCCGTCCGGATATCCTTGTAGGTTAGCGTGTATTCGGGTGAATGCGGTTGGAGGGTTTCACGGATATAAGGGTCGAAAAACGAGAGGGATGGGGGCTGGATACGAATCCAGGTAAAGATGATGACACCCGCGACGATCAGGCCAAGGATGCATCGGAATAGCCATTTCAAGGTGAATTTCAGATAGATGTTCACGTTTTTCTTGCTTTCGATGAGTTTCTGAGTGCTTGTTGTGCTGCCGCTTTGCTTTCGTCCATATGGAAAAAACTGTCGTTCGAGGTCGTCTCCCGGCTTCCTTCGTGAAGGAATGCGCCGGCCGCCTGATCGGGTCGTACAGGTGTATAATCAGTAAATCAGGCCTTCGACTCAGTATATTCGTTCAGGATATCGGGTGCAATGATGAAATTGTCATTGGGAATATATGCAGTGTCCGCTGTCCGTTGAGAGCCTTGTCGATTCGCCGTCATGTCTTTAACCGTTGGCATTTTTATCGGGCTTTCACTCTGAAACCTGATAAAAGGTTAGGGGTGAATAAAATAAAATCAGACCCTTGTCAAAAGGAAAAGTCAAGAAAGCGCTTTCCGACGATGCGTCCCTTGTCCAGCATCACCACGATATCAGAGGAAACGGCCTTTCCCTGAAGGCCGGGGTGCCTCGTACGACCGGGTGTATCGCCGGTTGCCGTTTCAGAGCGCATGAGAGTCCAGAGCGATAGTCGATGGGTGATCACGATGAGCGTTTTCCCGCGGATGTGTCGGTAAAGGGATGCCGTCATCTCGGCTTCGGTGACGGTGTCGAGACCCTCGGTCGCTTCATCCAACACCCAGATGGGAGCGTCGTGGAGCACGGCTCTCGCCACCGAGAGTCGTCGGGCCTGTCCGCCCGAAAGCTCACGGCCTCCTTCGCCGACCCACGTGTCGAGACCTTCGGGGAGGGCCTCCACGACATCGAGCAACTTCGCGACTGCAAGTGCCGTTTTCATCTCCACTTCGGAGGCATCCTTTCGTGCGATCCGCAGATTATCCCGAATGCTGGCGTTGAACAGGTGGGGCTGTTGCGGCACGACCGAAACGAGCCTTCTCAGATCCGTCTCGCTATATGAGCGGATATCCCGTCCTCCGATGAGAATCCGGCCTTTCGTAGGATCCCAGAACCGGACGAGAAGATTGACGAGAGTGGTCTTTCCCGCTCCGGTCTCCCCCAGTACGACGACCCTGCCGCCTTCGGGGATGTGAAGGGAGAAATTATCCAGGGCGGGCGGGGCATCCGCTGCGTATTGGAACCCGACCGCTTCGAAGGTGAGGTCGAAGGATTGGGGAAGGGCTCCCGAAGCCGCCGGGAAACGGACGGCGACCGGGGTATGGACGATTTCCAAAAGGCGAGCCGCCGCTTTTTGAGTCCGTCCCAGAAACTGGTATGCGGCGGGAAGGGGCACGACCCCCTCGAAGGCCGCAAGCGTCGCCATGACGGCCAGGGTCAGCCGGGGACCGTCCATCCATTGTTGCAGGACGTCGCCGGATCCCAGCCAAAGCACGATCCCGACGGTCAGTCCGGAGATGAGGGTCATGAGTGCTCCGGAAAACCCCCGGATGTGGCTCATGCGCCTTTGATCGTCTATCAGCTTTCGGTTTTCTTCCCGAAGATCGTTAAGGTAGCGGGCTGAAGCCCCGAAGACGATCATGTCGGGGGCGCCCTGGATGCCGTCGACGATCCGGGTGCGCAGCCGGGCGACGCGAGCCGTCATACTGCTTCCAGTGTCGGCTCCCAGACGCCCCGACAGGACGGGGATCCCGAAGCCGGCGGCGACAAGGCCCGAACCGGCGACAAACGCGATCCATGGATCGAAGGGCAAAAGGAAGAGCGGCAGTGCCGCGGCCAGGATCAGGGCCACGACGCTGGGCTGGATCACTCTCAAATACAGATTGTCCAGAGCGTCGATGTCCGAAACGATGCGGCTGAGAAGGTCGCCGCTTCGGAAGCCCCCGAGAGGTCCCGGGCCGATGGGCTCGATCCGGCCGTAGAACCAGACGCGCAGTTGTTCGAGAATTCGGAACGTGGCGTCATGGGAGACGATGCGGTCGCCGTACCGTCCCAGGGTCCGGGCAAAGGCGAAGATGCGCACGCCGATGCTGGGGAAAAAAAAATTGAAGAGATGCGCACTTCCGGAAGAGAGCCCGGCATAGGCTGCGGCAGAGATGAACCAGCCTGAGAGGGCAAGCAGACCGACGCTGGAAGCGACGGTAACGAGCCCCAGGAGTGTGCCCAGTGCCATTCTTCCCCACTGGGACCTGAAACGACGGATGAACGGCGTGAGTTCCTTGAACATGCGATTCATGACCGATCTTCCTGCCCCGTCTCCCGTACAAATCGCTCGAAAGAGCCGTTCAAGGCCGTCAGACCGGCGTAACTGCCTTTCTCGACGATACGGCCCCCGGCCATGACGATGATCTGGTCGGTTTTTTTCAGGGCGGCGATACGATGGGTCGCCATCAGGACTGTGCGCATTTCGGTCAGGCGCTCCAGGGTGGCCATTACCATACGTTCATTGTCCGGGTCGAGTCCGGCCGTGGGCTCGTCCATTATCCAGACGGGGGCGTCCTTCAGGATAGCCCTGGCCAGGGCGACCCGCTGAGCCTGACCCCTGGAGATGCCGGCACCCCTTTCGCCGACGGGCATCTCGAGACCCATCGGCATGCGGTCGGTGAATTCCAGAACCCGGGCGCCTTTGGCGGCCAGTTGAATCTCCTCGTCGGACGCGCCGGGACGTCCCATGCGGATATTCTCACGGATTGTCCCGTGAAAGAGGACCGGTTGCTGTCCGATCCAGGCGACATGGCGGTACCAGTTCTCGAGAGGGATGTCCCGGAGAGATCGCCCGTTGATGCGGATGTCCCCTCGGTCGGGAGAAAGAAATCCCAGAATAAGATGGAGCAGCGTCGTCTTGCCGGCACCGCTGGCGCCGACGACGGCAATTTTTTCGCCGGGTGCAAGGATGAGGTTGATGCCGGTGAGGGCATGTCGCCGGCCGTTGTCATAGGCCAGGTGGAGATCATGGCATTCAATCCGGATCGGGGCGTTTGATTGAAAGGCGGAAGCACGGGCATTCCGACGGGGCAATGGCCGTTGAAGCAGCGCCAGGATCGCTTCGGCAGCGCCGACCGCGTCGGCCCGGGCGTGGTAGTGGGTGCCCAATTCGCGGAGGGGCATGTAAAACTCCGGAGCGAGCAGCAGAATGAAAAGGCCGCCGGCAAGGGTCAGCGGCTCACCGTAAGTCCCGAAATCGACGTATCCGAGATATCGCATGCCCAAAAAGACGGCTGTAAGCGCTATGGAAAGCGCGCTGAAGAACTCGAGGACCGCTGAAGAGACAAAGGCGATGCGGAGGACTGCCATGGTCCGTTGCCGGAATTCGGTGGAGATCCGGGCGATATTCTGTTTTTCATCCCGGCTTCGGTTGAATAGTTTGAGGGTGGGAAGCCCCTGGAGAATATCGAGAAAATGAGCGCTCATGCGGGCGAGGGCTTTGAAATGGCGGCGGCTGATGTTTTCAGCCCCCATGCCCACCAGGATCATGAATATCGGAATCATGGGTGCCGACATCATGAGAAGGCCTCCTGCCGCCCAACTCACGGGAAAAACAACGGCCAGAATCGTGAGGGGGACGGCGACGGCGAGGACCATCTGAGGCAGGTAATGCGAAAAAAAGTTATGGAGGCTTTCCACCTGCTCCATGGCGACGGCCGCCAGAGCACCGGTGTGTCGGCGATCCATGAAGGCCGGTCCCGGTGCGATCAGATGGGTCATGATCGATAATCGCACCGTTTCACGGACCTTGGCGCCGGCACGGAAGCCTGCAGCCTCCCGGAGCCAGGACAGCACGGCCCGGGCGATGACGGCGGCGCCGAGTCCCCAGAACAGCGGCGCCGTCTCCCTCGCGCCGAGCCCGGACATGCAGGTCCCGTGAACGATATGGGCGATGCAATAAGCCTGGACAATGAGCGGACCGCTTCCGGCAAGCCCAAGAGCCACCGACAGCGCGATCCACCTCCGGGCGGATCGGGCCTGGCTCGCCAACCACCTGAGAATGTCTTTTTTCTTCGGATTTGTTTCTTGAATCATGTCCCCTGTTCGATTATGATCCATTATGAATGCTATGGATATCAGACAATCTTCGGTTCTGTAAAGATCCGGGTTCGTCGGGTTCGCCGAATTCTCGCCGCCCGTCCACGCCGACGCTTAACGGATCCGGCGTTGGGTGCCGGCAGGTTACGGCGGCGCAGCGGCTCGACCGAACCGTGCCGAGAGGAGATGTTCATGACGACGTCGAACCGCGTTTGCCGGATGTTCGGCATCCGGTGCCCCCTGATTCAGGCCGGAATGGTCTGGTGTGCACCATGGCAGCTCGCATCCGCGGTCTCCAACGCCGGAGGCTTGGGCATCATCGGGGCGGCTTCCATGCACGCCGACGTCCTGGCGGAACATATCGCCAAGTGCCAAAGCGCCACGACTCGGCCTTTCGGGGTGAACCTGCCCTTGCTGTACCCGGATCTGGATGATCATATCGAGCGGATTCTGGCCGGTGGAGTCCCTATTGTCTTCACTTCCGCGGGGAATCCCGGAAAATATACCCGAATGCTCAAAGTCCACGGCGTGACAGTCGTTCACGTGGTCTCCAGCGCGGTTTTCGCCCGAAAGGCGGAGGACGCCGGCGTCGATGCGGTGGTGGCGGAAGGGTTCGAGGCCGGTGGTCACAACGGCCGGGAGGAAACCACCACCCTTTGCCTGGTGCCGCAGGTGGTTGCGGACGTCGACATTCCCGTCATCGCGGCGGGGGGCATCGGTACCGGCAGGGCTATGCTGGCGGCCATGGTGTTGGGTGCCGAAGGAGTTCAGATCGGCAGCCGGTTTGTAACCTCCGAAGAGTCCTCGGCCCATCCGGCCTTCAAGCGGAAAGTCGTCGACACCGCCGAGGGGGGAACGGTCCTTACGCTCAAGGAGCTGGCGCCGGTTCGGCTGATCCGAAATTCCTTTTATGCATCTGTCCAAAAAGCCTATGCCGACGGGGCATCCGTGGAGACCCTCAGGGCGTTTCTGGGGAAGGGACGCGCAAAGCGGGGTATGTTCGAGGGGGACCTCGATGAAGGGGAACTGGAGATCGGTCAGGTTGCCGCCCAGATTCACGAGATTTTGCCGGCGTCCCGAATCGTGGAGGAGATCATCGGGGAATTCCGGACCCTGATGGAAGCCTTCAAGGCAGGGCCTCACGGACGCTTCGGTTTTGGAGGGGACCCGTGTCAATGATATCGACGATCGGACTGAAAGTTCAGGTGCCATGGTCAACCCTTTGGCGGATGTTTCCGGGATGCCTGGTCCTACTCTGGATCGGCCTGGCGACGGCGTCGGCCGGGGACGACGGCGCCCGCATCGTTCGGGAGGCCTTCAACTACATGCGGGGGAAATCTTCGGCGGCGACGGTGGAAATGATCATCCATCGGCCCGACTGGGAGCGCCGCATGACCCTTCGGGGGTGGACCCAAGGGGAGACGGACAGCCTTTTCCGGATCGTGGCACCACCCCGGGACAGCGGCAACGGCACCCTCAAGAAGGGCGGCGAGATGTGGACCTACAATCCCAAGGTCAACCGGGTCATCAAGTTGCCGCCCTCCATGATGTCTCAATCCTGGATGGGATCGGACTTCTCCAACAACGATCTGGCCAAATCCGACAGCCTGCTTCACGATTACGACCATTACCTCGAGGGCACCGAGCGGATCGAAGGAAAAACCGTTTATGTCGTCCGGTCCGAACCCTTGCCGCGGGCACCGGTTATCTGGGGGATGCAGCGCCTCAGGATCCGCGAGGACTACGTGCTACTGGAGCAGGTTTTTTACGACGAAGACCTGAAGCCCGTCAAACATCTCGTTTCAAAGGATATCCAGATGATGGGGGGGCGATTGGTCCCCAGGCGCATGATCATGCGGAAGGTTGACGATCCGGGCGCTTACACGGCCGTCGAATACCGGGAAATCGAGTTCCTCGACAGTCTGCCCGACAGCCTTTTCACCATTACCGCTCTTAAGACCGCGAGACGATAAGCAGCGTGAGATCGCATCTGAAAATGGCGTGGCGGAATGTCTGGCGGAACCGTCGTCGCTCGCTGCTTACCATGGCGGCCATTGCTTTTGCGTGTGCATTGCTGGTCTTCATGCTCTCCTTTCAATTCGGCTCCTACGAGGCCATGATCAATGCCGCCGTCAAGGTCCACACCGGCTATTTTCAGATTCAGGCTCCGGGGTATCAGGAAAAACGGGAGATCCGGCTGGTCGTGGCGGATCCGGAAGCAGTAGCCCGGCTTATAGATGCCGTCCCCGAAGTGACGGCTTACACCTTCAGGGCCAATGCTTTTTCCCTTGCAGCCTCCAACGATCGGACCTACGGTATCTCGGTGACGGGAATTGATCCCGTCCGGGAGTTCAACGTGTCGAGTTTGAAGACCCTGGTGCGCGACGGTGTCTTCCTCTCCCCTGGAGACGGTCCCGAGGCGCTGGTCGGGGCGCTTCTGGCCAAAAATCTCCGGGTGGGCATCGGCGATCCGATCACCCTCCTGGGACAGGGTCGGGACGGTTCCATCGCTGCAACCGTGGTGACGGTCAAGGGTATTTTCGCGTCGGGCCAGGACGACTTCGACCGCAACGCCCTCTATATCCCGCTTGGCTATTTTCAGGAACTCTATGCAATGAGGGGCGCGGTGCATGAGATCGTGGGAATGACGTCCTCCATCTGGGCGGTACCGGCGGTGGAGCGGCGGTTGAAACAGGAACTCGAACGCCTTGACCGGGACAAAAACGGACCGCTTGCCATCCTCGACTGGAAGGCCCTGATGCCCGGGCTGGCCCAGGGCATCTATCTGGACCTCGTTAGCGGGCTGATTTTCTACCTTCTGCTCATTGTCGTGGTGGCTTTCAGCATCATGAACACCTTCCTCATGGCCATTTTCGAGCGGACCCGCGAGTTCGGTGTTCTCATGGCCATCGGCACTACAACCGGGCGGTTGACCCGCCTCCTCCTCACGGAATCCATGATGATGACCTTTGTCGGCATGGGCGCCGGGATGCTTCTGGGGAGTTTGGTGACCCTCTATTACCAAATCGTTGGGATCGATTTCGGCGGTGCTTCCGAGATCCTGAAGCAGTATGGCATTCCCGGCCGGATGTATCCCATCCTGACGGTGCCTTCGCTCGTGATCGGGCCGTTTCTGGTCTGTTTCATCACCTTCTGGGCGGCGCTCTGGCCGGCTTTGCGGGTACGGCGTCTCACGCCGGTGAAGGCCATGCACTATGCTTAGAGGAAGAAAGGCGGGCGGATAATGATGTTTCGGCTGGCCTGGCGGAACCTCTGGCGAAATCCCCGGCGGACGGTCGTCATCCTCACTGCCGTCTGTGTCGGGGTTTTCGGCATGATTTTCATCGCCGCCCTCATGCAAGGCGTGGGCGACCAGATGGTTCGCAACAGCATCGCTACCCTGGTGGGCAGCCTGCAGGTCCATCATCGCGGCTACCGGGAGGATCCGGTGGTGGAGAATACCATGACGGACCCGGCCGAGCCGGCGGCGGCACTGGCGGCGGTCCTGCCGCCGGGAGCGCGATGGAGCCGGCGGGTCCGGGTCAACGCCGTCGCCGGCAACGCCCGCCATTCAGCCGGCGTGACATTGGTGGGGATCGAACCGGATCGCGAGGGGGGAGTCTCCTTCATCGGTTCGGCGGTGGTCGAAGGGCGACCTCTGGGCCCCGGAGATCCATACGGCATCATTGTGGGGCGGGCCCTCGTGGAAAAATTCGAGACCCGCATCGGGCGGAAGCTGGTGCTGATGTCCCAGGCCGCCGATCGGGATATCGCCTCAAGGGCTTTCACCATCGTGGGTGTTTTTCGTGCGGAGTTGGCCGCCACGGAAAAGCAGTTCGTCTTCGTCTCCCTGGCGGCCGCCCAGGAAATGCTGAAGGTGGATAAAGGGGTTTCCGAAATCGCCGTTCTCCTGCCTGACGGCGCGGACCCGGGGCCGACGGCTGACGCACTGAAGGCAGCGCTGCCGGAACGTTACGAGATTCATACCTGGCGGGAGCTTTTGCCGATGCTTACGGCCTACATCGATATGAACGAAGGCTTTACCGTGGTCTGGTACCTGGTGGTTTTTATCGCCATGGGATTTGGCATCGTGAACACCCTGCTCATGGCGGTTTTCGAGCGCATGCGGGAATTCGGCCTGCTCCGGGCTCTTGGCATGAAGCCCGGAGGGATCGTGCGGGGGGTATTGATCGAATCCGCTCTTCTTCTGATTCTGGGAACCGCGGCGGGAAATGGGGCGGCTTTTCTATCCGTGGCAGCCCTGGCGGAGAACGGCATCAACCTCTCCGCCTTTGCTGCAGGAGTGGAGTACGCGGGGATGCCCAGGGTGATCTATCCGGCGTTTTCCTGGACGAGCGTCTTGGAGGCCAATCTGACGGTATGGGTGCTGGGGCTTGCCGTAAGTCTCTATCCCGCGCTCAAGGCGTCCGGAATTACGCCGGTGGCGGCCATGGCGCGTGTCTGAAGCTTGTAGACTGAAGAAAAAGGGGAGGGGCGTCGCCCATGGAGATGGTGAAGTGCAGGGGGGTCGTCAAGACCTACCGGCAGGGAAAGATAACGGTTTCCGCCCTGCGGGGGATCGATCTGTCGGTGGAAAAGGGGGAATTCATGGCCCTTGCCGGACCTTCGGGGTCCGGCAAGACCACGCTTCTCAATCTTATCGGCGGTCTGGACGCGCCCGATGCCGGGGAGATCGTCGTGGACGGGCGTCATTTCGATCGGATGAACGCCGCCGATCTTGCCGAACTTCGACTTCGACGGATCGGGTTCGTTTTCCAGGCCTACAACCTGATCCCGGTCCTGTCAGCCCTCGAAAACGTGGAGTATGTGATGCTCCTTCAGGGGCTTCCCCATAAGGAGCGGCGGGAGAGGGCCCGCTCCATACTGGACGAGGTGGGTCTTGAAGGTCTCTACGACCGGCGGCCGGCCGAGCTCTCGGGAGGCCAGCAGCAGCGGGTGGCCGTGGCCCGGGCTATCGTCTCGGATCCGGCCATCGTTCTGGCGGACGAACCCACCGCCAACCTTGATTCCATGACGGGGATCGGCCTCCTTGAGATCATGAAAGACATGAACGAGAGAAAGTTGGTGACGTTTATCTTCTCAACCCACGACGACCGGGTGATGGCGCGGGCCCGGCGGCTGGTGATGATTCGGGACGGCCGGGTAGCCGAAGATGTCCGGAAATGACGCGATGCGGGATTCGACGGAGGCAAGCCGTGGCCGTCTTGTCGATGTTGACGGTCGTCTGGCTCTGCATCGGAATTCCGGGCGGCCGATGGATCCCGGCAGCCTATGGACGTTCGACATCCGGTGATATGCCTTCCGAAGGGCTTTCCCCGGAGTGGGGAGGGCACCTGCGGCTCCGTGGCGGACTCACCCGCCCGGACGACCAAAGTCTTTATCAATGGGTGGGGACGGGTACCTATGAGGACGGTTCAGCGGAACTCCGGCTCAAGCACCAGATCTTTCTGGGGGAGTGGGGGCATTTCGAAACCCATTACGAAGCCGTTGCCGTGGGCGGAGATACCTGGGAAAAGGGGCGCGATCTCCTGCGGCTCACCAACGTCCGGTTACCGGATGGCCTCTTCGTGTCTCAATCCGGGCCCCTGTCCGACGATCGTCGGCTCATGGACCTCACTCATGTGATCCACGACGGCGCAGAGGGAGCTTTCTATCATCGCCTCGATCGGCTTTTCCTGGCTCTCGAGCGGTCCTGGGGAAACGTCCGGCTCGGTCGTCAAGCCGTGACCTGGGGGAACGGCATGATCTTCAACCCCATGGATCTCTTCAATCCGTTCGCTCCGACCGACGTTGTCCGGGACTACAAAGTAGGGGACGATATGGCGATTTTTACCCGGCAGTTGGGCGAGAACGGCGATTTGCAGGTGATCGGGGTGCCGCGACGCAATCCTGAAAACAGGGCGGTGGAATGGGGTGAATCCGCAGTGGGGGCCAAGGTGCGCATTCCCTCGGGAACGACCGAATGGACGTTTCTGCTTGCCGAAAACCACGACAATGCCGTAATCGGTGTCGGTGCGGTCGGTTATGCCGGCAGTGCGGCCTGGCGGGTGGATGCCGTCTGGACGGCGCTTCCCGCCGAAAGCCCGTCGGGAGGCTATCTTTCCGGAGCGGCTAATGTCGACGTCTCGTGGACCTGGTGGGATAAAAACTTTTATGGATTTCTGGAAATGTACTATAACGGGCTGGGGGAGACCGACTATTCGGCGGTGGGCGAAAATTCCGATCTCGCGGCGGCCTTGGCCCGGGGTGAGCTGTTTACTTTGGGGCGACTCTACCTGGCACCCCACGTCGGGGTGGAATTCCATCCGCTCGTCAACGCCTATCTGACCTTCATCAACAATCTGGAGGATCCTTCGGGTGTTATCCAGCCTCGCTGCGTATGGAGCGCTGCCGAGGACGTGGAGATCATGGCCGGCGCGACCCTTTACTGGGGCGGGCCGGGGACCGAGTTCGGCGGGTTCCCCATCCCCGGGACGGCAGCACGTGCCGTACCGGCCGACAGTGCCTATCTGTGGTTGACCTGGTATTATTGAGGTGATGAGGTACCGGCGGAATCAGCGGAGCGCGTTCAGCACCTCCGCCGCCAGCCGTCGCTTCAGGATCCTCGGCGGATAGCGTCTATAGATTTGGCGGGTGGCGGGATCATATTCCTGGATGTACAGCCGTCGGACGGGGCGGCCGTAAACCGTAATCATCATGTTGGGGTCGGACCCAGGGTTGCCGGTCTGGTGGATGCCGGACGCCAGGGGACGGGTTACGGTGACCTCTCCGGCGGAGTGGATCCGGTGGTCGATCATCTCGATTCTCGCATATTCGGGGCGGCCGCCACGGCCGTCATCTCTCGCTTGGATATCGCTTTCCACAAGACGGTATCGGACGACGCCCAGGCTTCCCGAGGGCACTCCGGAAACGCCCCAGCCATTGTGGTCGTGGATGACCGTGTATTCGCCTCCCCCATGAAAATAGACGCGAAGGGAATATCGCCCGCGCGCGTCCAGATAGAGCAGGATTTCATTTTCGAAAAAACCGGCCTTCCGGGTGTCGGGATAGGGACGACCCGCTCGAATCTCTTCAAGGAGAGTGCGCACCAGCGGTCTGTCCAGGAGAAGGCGGGGCAGGGCCGTTTGGAAATAAGCGATACGGGTGACTTCTTCGGTGAGGCCGTCGATCTCCTCTGACCACCTTCTGCAGTAGACCATCAGCCGGTCATGGAGAGACCGTTCGCTATATGCCATTTTCAAGCCTGACGTATTGGTCGTAAAAGGCCGCTCCGCCGCCGATGTCGGTCAACTCGGCGGCGACCAGTTGATTGGCGCCCCCGCCCACCTTCATCCAATCCCCCCGACGGTAGACGACGGCTCCGGGATGAAGGCCCGAGAGCAGGTGCAGAGAAACGCGCAACCGTCCCAGAGGCGAAACAACGTCCACCGGCTTCTCCATGTCGAGGGTTTTCAGGTTTGGGCAGTGGGGAGAGATCCACACCCTGGGCGGCATCTCCTGATCTTCCGGAAGTAGTTGGGAGTGGATCGCGTTGCGTCGCACCAGGGTCAGGAACCGCAGGGGGAATGCGTCCGGCGGGTCGGGCTCGTCGTGGAGGTTCGCGGGGAGTCTGGCCTTGCCGTCGGGATGGTCGAAAATCATACCGGTATAGGCGATGTCGGGTTTCTGGGCCCGCAGGGTGCCCTTCGACCGGAGGGTCGTCCAGTCGCCGTGGATCAGCGGGGAGTCGAGGGCCTGCTCGAAACAGGTTTCGGCAGACGGCAGGAAGATGGGCGGCAAGAGCCGTTTACCCAGCCCGGAGATGATCTCGTAATCGGATCGGGCTTCGCCCGGTGGCTTGAGCACGGCGGGCACATGTTGAACATAATCGTGGAGAAAAGAGCCGATCACGTCCTCCTGTTCGAGCATCAGAGCAGCGGGGAGGATGAGATCGGCGCGTTCCGCCGTGTCGTTCATGAAAGCGTCCACCACCACTTTGAAAGGCACTGATGCAAAGGCCCTGATGATCTCACGGCTGTCCGGACCCTGGTTTACGATGTTGACGCCGTTGACCCAGATCATCCGGATGGGCGGATCGGCTGCGAGAATCTCCCGACCGACAACGGCCATTGGAAAGGCCCGACGCGATTTTCCCTCCGGATCCCGGGTCCATTCCAGATTGAAATTTCCGAGGGAGTGGAGATGGAAGTAGCTTCCACCACCTTTTCGGCCCATGTTGCCGGACAGGAGCGCCAGCGAATTGATGAACCGAACGTTCTCTCCACCCCGCCTGTATCGTTGGACTCCCGCCCCGATGATGGTCGCCGTCGGGCCATTGGACGTGTAAAACCGGAAGAGGGCGTCGACGTCCCTGGAAGTGACGTCGCAGCGTTCCAACAGACGGTCTTCGGAAAATGTCGAGAGGGTTTTCGAAAATCGCGGAAAATTCCGGATGCGTAAGAGGATCGCTTCTGGAATCAGGTCCGCGTCGATGAAACGTTTGGCGACAGCCGCCGCCAAAAATCTGTCCGAACCCGGCCGGATGCGGATGAAGACGTCGGAGAAGGCTTCGTTGCCGTCGCCTCCCGGTGAGATGCTGAGCACTTTCGCGCCGCACTTTCGTGCGTTTCGAATGATGGCCGACATGTGGATCGAACTCCGGGAGAAATCCTTCCCCCAGTTGACGATCCGCCCGGCATTCATCAGGTCCTCGATGGTATTGTTTTTTCTGGATCCGAAGTCATGGATGCAGGCGATGAAGCCCGCGGCGTCGCACAGGGATCCCCGGGTCCGGGTGGCGCCCAGGCGAGCGAAAAAGAGTTTGGTCGTCTGCTTGAGCACCCCTTTGGCGCCGTCGCTCATGATGTGCAGGATCGATGCCGGCTCATGGCGGAGGGCGTTGATGGATTTTGCGCATCGGTCCAGGGCCTCATCCCAGCTGATGGCTTGCCAACCGTTTCCACGGCGCAACAGGGGGCGGGTAATGCGATCCGGGGATTGGCGTCGTCGGAGGTGATGCCTGATTTTTCTGCAGATGAAACCGGCTGTGAATGGGTGGTCCGGATTGCCCCGAAGGCGGACGCCCCCGTCGGGATGCCGGGTGACGATCATGGAGCAGGCATCCGGACAGTCCATGGTGCAGGCGGTGATGATATCGTCCGTCATGTTGTTTCCCCGGGGCACTGTGTGGGGATGGTCGGGAGCGGTTTCCCGAAGGCCGTGAAACGGTTGATCACGATACCGTGGGCTTTACCGAATTCCATGATTTCCGGCGGGTCGAATCCACCGGAGAGATACAGCTTCCGGAATCGCGGCATATCCAGAAGCTGAAGAATGTGGCTGATGTGCCCTGAATACCCGGTGTTATCCAACCGTTGAAGCGCCGCTACCGCGGTTTCGGAAAGGACAGCGGCCTCTCGGTGGAGAACGGGGCCGTCAGCGCTGCAGGTTTTCACCGAATAGAGGCGCCGGCAACTGAAGGGACGGACAGCGTAGACGGCGCAAGTCTGGTCCGCAGCGAGAAAGGGACAGGGAACGAGGGCCCCCGGCGTTTTGGCGCGTCGGTTTGCGTCAAGAGCCTTTTTCAGACGGAGCCGATGTTTCTGGGGCAGCGTGAGCAGGTGGTTTCGGATGACCATGCCCTCCAGCGTGGTGATATCGACATTGCCCACCGTTGTGCAGCAGAAGGCGCAGCCAGCCCTGCAGACCGCGAAAGCCTTGTAGCCGGAGACGGCTTTTTCAAAATCGTCGTAGATGTCTTGAAGCTGTTTTACCAGCGCGGTAAGATGCATGATGAGCGACAGTTCTCTTTTCGGATGGCAACCCGGTGGTCGGCGATACGTCGAATTCGGGGCCGGCATCAAGGTTCTGGGACTGTGGATGTCGGATTGGATATCACAAGTCCGCCGGCTTTTCAATTTTCAATCTCGGCGTACACTGAAAGTTATTGTGGAAACAGACGTGGGTGATTATAGTGTATGGTATTCAATTTCCGATGTTCCGGATGGTAGCCGGAAAGGCGATGCCGGCCGGCGCGGCCGAGTTCAGTCGCGTCGGCCTCTGATCACCGGAAGCTGGGTATCGTATCGAGGCCGGGAGATAACATGAATCTTGAACATCACGTCGTTTCGCCTCCCGTCGACAAACGGGAATTGCTCGATGATCCCGGCAGGCTGTTGGGGCATATTTCTCGTCGACTTTTCAACATCAGCCGAAAAGACTATGTCCAGGGCAGGGCCGCGTTGAGACCGGAATCGACATCGTCGGCAGTGCTGCTGCTGATTGGGTCCCAATGCGGAGAGAACGGCCCGGGACCCTGTCTCATCCTCAACAAACGCTCCGACAAGGTCCGACAGCCGGGGGACATCTGTTGCCCGGGCGGCGGCATCACGCCGGCTCTGGATGGGGTGCTCTCGAAAATGTTGACCCTCCCCGGCATGCCGCTGAAGAGATGGGCCTATTGGCCTCGATGGCAGGACGAAAACGGTGCCAACGACAGGGCCGTGTCCCTTCTTCTGGCTACAGGCCTCCGGGAGGGATTCGAGGAGATGCGCCTGAACCCCATGGCATTCCGGTTTCTCGGACCCATGCCGCCGTCATGCCTGAGACTGTTTCGTCGGAAAATCTATCCCATGGTGGGATGGATTTCGCGTCAGCAGCGCTTCCGTCCCAATCGGGAGGTCGACAGAATTATCCATGTTCCTCTGGAATGGTTTTGGGAAAAAGAGCGATACGCCAATTACCATGTCTCTTTTTCCCCCCGTATCCAAGGGCGGGGCAATCGAGAATCTGACGATTTTCCGTGTTTCATGTTCGAAAGTGAAGGCCGCCGGGAACTGCTTTGGGGCGTGACCTATCGCATCATCATGAAATTCATGGCGTCCGTTTTCGAGATCCACCCGCCGGATCCGGCGCGGTTGCCGGTCATTTCCGGCAGGCTGCGGAGGAGCTATATCACAGGCAAATGAAGATCCTTTATACATCTGATATTCACGCCGATCCCGGCCATTTACAGGCGATGTTCGAAACGGCTTCGGCAGCCGAAGTCGACGCTGTTGTCATCGGCGGCGACGTCATTCCCCACCATCTCCCCCGCTGGGACGCCCTCGGTCCTCTTGAAGCGCAAACGGCTTATATCCGCCAGGTGATGATCCCGGCGTTTACCCTCTTTCGCGAAAAGCGGCCTATCCCTATCTATCTCGATCTGGGAAACGACGATTGGGTATGGGGACGCAGGCTGCTCTCTCCCCATGACGGCACGCTTTTCCATTTGCTGCACATGCGGCGTCATCGGTTCGGTTCGGGGAACGTCCCTGTCGAAATCGATATCATCGGTTACATGTGCGTGCCGCCAACCCCCTTCAACCGGAAAGACTGGGAAAAGCCGGACGCCCCCGGATGGTTTTACCCTCCCGAGAACCGTGTTCAGCTGAACGGGTATATTTCCAGTGAAGGACACCTTGAAAATCATACCCTGGACATGGATGCCCAGGATACTATTGCGACCGACCTGGATCGGCTGTCGGCCCGGATTCGGAGGCCTTTTATTTTCGTTTCCCATTCTCCGCCGTACGGCACCCCCCTTGACGTTGTCGAAAGCGGTCTTCAGGTGGGCAGTATCAGTATCCGTCGGTTCATCGAACACTGGGCCGACAAAGGCCTTTTGCTGGCATCCCTGCATGGGCACATCCATGAATCACCCCGCCGGTCCGGCGCCGTTCACACCTGTATCGGCGGGGCCGTTTGTATGAATCCGGGACAAAACAACGGGCCCGGCGCTCGATTGCGATACGTTCTCTTCGAGGTACTGAAGACGGCGTCCGGCGGCGGGAAAATTCAGATCCTCCAGGAGCCCGGAGAGTGAAGCCGGCGTTCTCCGACACCTTTTTCATGACGGATTTCCGGCCAGATCCCGGAGGTAATCCAGGAAAGCGGGAGTATCCCACTTGGCTGCCCCCATATGCTTGAATCGGATTCCGCCCTTACGGTCTAAAACAAACGTTGCGGGATAGGCCTTGACACGGAAGGCATCCAACAGCGGGTTCCGGGCGATGTAAACCGGGAAATCATAATCCCGCCGCGCCATGAACGTTCGGACGCTTTCGGCATCCTCGGTGGTGACCAGCAGAAGGACAATGCCGTCGCTATCCGCCGTCATTCTGTGGAGCCGCTGGATGTCGGGCAACTCGGCGATACACGGCGGACACCAGCTCGCCCAGAAGTTGAGGAAGACAACCTTTCCCTTGAGGGTGGACAGCGCCTTTTCCGTTCCATCCAGATCGGTTACGGCACCGTTGTAGTCAAACGTGTCCAGGTCTGTCGTTTTGGATGCCGACGGCAGCGGCGGGGCCGGCAGCGGCACACTCTCGGATCCGTCTTTGCCGACCACGATCTTATAAAGGGCGTATGCGCCGATCACGAGACAGGCCAGTGTGATGGCGGTGATGGTCAGCGTACTGACGGCAAAGGGTTTTTCGGCGGCGCTGTCATTTTTCCGAGGCATGGGGGCTCCTTGCTGTTTTTAATGGAACGTGATCGGGCCCAACCGGATCAGAGACGCTCAATCTTCACAATAGCGTCGGCGATTTCCCCGCTGAGTTCCGAGAGAAGCTCGCTTTCGGCCTGAACCAGGGCGGCGTAATCGCCTCCGGTGGCCGACCTTCGGAGGGTTGACTTACGGGTTACGACCGGGGTTCGTCCCGTGTTTTCAAAGATCGTCCACTGGGCTTCCAGGTCGGCATGAGCCCCCAACTGAGCATCGAATCGGATGATGTCGATAACGACTTGATACCGGATCGATAAATTGCTTTTCCAGGGAAACACAAATATATGATCCGATGCCAGGAGGGTGGATAGATTTTCGGCGATTACCCGAGGAATGGCGTATTTAAGGGTGCCGGCCCATTTGTCTAATTCTGCCAGGTGAAGTTCATGGGGGCTTTTGCGAACGACAATCTGAGGCCGATCAAGATAGTCCGGTAGATTGACCGGGCCGATGCCGACGGCCGAATTGTCGACGATCTTGGGAATACGGTCTTTGCTGTCGGAAAGGGCGCTCAGTGTGTAAAAACGTGTCGATGCGGTCCGAACACATCCTGCGGCACAGAACACCATCAGCGCAAAAACCACGAATGGCAGGGGAGGTCGTCGTTTCATGGGTATTGAGCTTCTCCTTTCCCCCGGATCAGGGCTTCGGGGTGGCGTTCGAGGTAGTCGGCGAATGTGCGTACGGCGCGGGCCGCCTCTGACAGTTCGTCCAGGGTGCTGTAAAGTTTATATCCCATTACGGTATCATTGGAAGCGATCCCTTTGACCGCAGAGAGACTCTCTTCCATCTGTTTCAGCGCGGCGCGGGTGGATACCAGGGTCTCTGCAAAGCTTTCGGTTATCGGGCGCACCTGGGTGTTGATGTTTTCCATGAGACGCTCGGTGCTCCGGGCCGTTCGACGGGTGTATTCCAGGGTTCCGTCAAGTCTGGCGCCGACGGACTCGAGTGTTTCATCCATGTCATTCACGAGACGGCGGATATCCTTCAGGGTCTGGCCTGCTGTATCCATGGTTCCCGGAAGTTTCTGGTTAAGGTCTATGACCAACGCTTCGATATGGGTCATGGTCTGGGTGAAGGATCCAACGGCTTTTTTCATTTCTTCGGAATGCAGCATCTCCTCCATGGCTTCGAGGGAACTGATGGCCTTGGCGACCATGGTTTCAAAAGGCAGCTGTTTCAGGGTTTTCTGCAACCGTTCGATCTCTGATGGGATGGTGGGCAGCTCCACATACTCCTGGCCGCCGAAGGCGACCTTCTCGCCCGGCACATGCGGCGGGGCGTTGGGATGAAAATCGAAATCAACCGAGAGAAGCCCCGTCAAAATACTTTGCATTCGGAGTTGGGCGCGAAGCCCCATGTCGACGAGTTTGAGCATGATGTTCCGCCGTTTTTCATCCGGGATGTAGCCGTTCATCATGCGGATCTGGCTTTGGTCGATCTCGATGAAGACCGGAATCCGAAGGGACATGTCCTGCGCGTCAAAATTCAGGACGACGCTGGTGACTGAACCGATCTTGACCCCTCGGAAAGTCACGGGCGCGCCGGGTCTGAGGTTGGCCACGTCACCCTGGAAGTAGAGGACGAAGGTCTGGGTCTCCCGGAAAAATTTTCCGGACCCGAAGACGAGGACCCCGAGGGTGATCAGAAGGATCGCCCCCAGGACGAAAATGCCGATGAGGGTCGGATTGGTTTTGGCTTTCATAGCAGAGCTGTTGTCCTTAACCGCCGGTGAGGTTGACATTGAGGGGACTACATCCCGATAAAATTGAAGATGATCGTGAGAATGGCGTCCGAAACAATGATGAACACGATGGCGGTGACGACGGCGGAAGTTGCCGCCACGCCCACGGCCGATGAACTCCGACCACACTGTACGCCTCTGAGACACCCTGCCAGGGCGACGATCACCCCGAAGACGACGCTCTTGATGAGGCCCACCGTGAAATGGACAAGGGGAACCGCTTCACGGGTTTGCAGCAGATACGCCGACGCATTGATGTCCAGCACCGTCACCGCCACAATGGCACCCCCGGCGATTCCCATGAGGTTCGCATACAGGCAGAGGAGCGGCATCATCAGCATCAGGGCCAGAAGTCTCGGCAGAACCAGGAACTCCATGGATGATATGCCAAGGGTCGTGAGCGCGTCGATCTCCTCGTTGACCTGCATGGTGCCAAGCTCCGCTGCGAAGGCTGCTCCGGTTCTGCCCGCCATGATGACAGCCGACATCATGGCCCCCATCTCCCGGGCCATGCCGAGACCGACGAGGTCCGCCACATAGATTTCAGCGCCGAACATCTCCAGTTGAATCGCCCCGACAAAAGCCAGGATGAGTCCGACCAGAATGCTGATAAGGCTGACGATGGAAAACGCTCCCGGACCGCAGTCCTGAATGATCTCGACGAAATCCGACCGCCGAAAGCGGGCCCGTCCTTGCAGGAGTCGAAAAAAGGCAAGGGACGCTGCGCCGATAAAATCGACCATTTCGCGAGCGGATGTCGCGGCGGACAGTGCATTTTTCCCGATGCGCTCGAGGAACGCGGAGCGTCGCTCTTCCCGGCGAGCTCCCTTGCGTTCGGGAACGGCGGTGGCCAAGGAGATCAGACCCTGAACGCCCTTGGGCAGATGAGACAGATCCGTCCGAATATGTCGCTGTTCAAGCACCTGGGTCACCTTCAGGATGAAACTGAGCAGGCTGCTGTCCCATGCGACGACGGCGCCTCCATTCAGAATCACCCGTTCCACGGGGTGTCGAGCAATTTCATCGAGGACGGCATCTGCCGACGGCAGACCGTTCTTTATATCCCAGTGCCCGCTTAGCTTAATCTCGATGGTACTGTCTTCCGGGGAGACGATTTCGATTTTTGCGGTGGTGTTTTCTGGCCTCATGTGAGTGTCCGTTCGGCAAAACAAAAAGAGATGAAAAAAGACCTCAAACAATCTTAATATTGCCGAATTTATTAAACTTTTTATAATTACTTCATATCGGATCCGATTGCAACATAATAATCATTCAACTTTCGACTTTCATGATGGTAATGGGAAAGCGGTGTTGGGAGGATACGGCCGAGCCCATTCAGTAGCGAGTATAATGCCGTTTAAGCACCGCGGCGGATCAGGGACCGGGACTGTTTGAGCGCAAGCGAGTTTCCGGGCCGTCCGGAGCAGGCTTTAACGGCACTTGAGTGAAAAGATGGATACGGAAATAAAAAAGGCCCGGCGTTTTATGATTGCCAAGGCCTTTTTCTTTAATTTTTTGGTGGAGCTGAGGGGGCTCGAACCCCTGGCCTCATGACTGCCAGTCATGCGCTCTCCCAGCTGAGCTACAGCCCCAAAAGGTGGGGAGGATTTAGCAAAAACTTGTTGGTGTGTCAATACTAATTTTTTCTGATTTCATTTTTTTTTCTAAGGAGGGAACGCCTTGGCGGGAAGAGAATTGTTGACAAAAAAGGTAATAACCAATAAAATAAAGTCTTTTTATATCCAAACATATTGACTCGACCTTCGACCGCCGATATCCGGTCTTGTCGAGGGTGTTGGTTACCCGCTGACGGCGTTGGGTGTCGGTGGGTGATACGTCGCCGGTAAATCGTGGGAATACCACATGAACGAGGTGGGAAAAACATGCTCAAGTTAATGCGGGAGAAAGCGGGTAGTTGGTTTATTAAAGTGATCCTGGGCGCGATCGTCGTCGTCTTTGTTTTCTGGGGGGTGGGCAATTTTCGTTCGGGACGGTTGGAAAAAGTGGCCGTCGTGAACGAGACGCCCATTACGGTCGAGGCTTACAACCAGTCCTATAATGCGCTCATCGAGCGGTATCGAAGTCAGTTCGGCGCACAATTCAATGAGGACATGATCCGAATGTTCGGGCTCAAAAGGCAGGCCCTCGATCAGTTGATCAATCAGATTCTTATGCTCCAGGAGGCTGAAAAACTCAATTTCCGTGTAACGGACGATGAACTGGCCGCAGTCATCCAGGCCATACCCGCCTTTCAGAATAATGGCGCCTTCGACAACCGTATCTACACCCGGGTTTTGAACATGAATCGGCTGACGCCGGAGGCGTTCGAAAAAGACCAGCGGGAAGCCATCCGGATCGACAAGCTGAGGCGGTTCATCACGGACAACGTCAAGGTTTCGGATCAGGAAGCTTTGGACTGGTATCTCTGGGAAAACGCCGCCGTCAACATCGCATACGTGGTTTTTGAACCGGATCGATATCAGGATATCGATGTGACGGATGAAGCGGTGCGGCAATATTTTGACGCTCACCAGAGCAACTACAAGACGGAACCCAAGATCAAGGCTCAATATATCTATTTCGATCCCCAAAAATTTATGGACGGCGTCACGGTGACGGATGACGACGTCAAGGCCTATTTCGAGGAGCATCCAGATGAATTTGCGGTGCAGAAAACGGTCAAGGCGCGACACATCCTGTTCAGGCTTGAAAATGACAGCTCCCCGGAAGAGGTGGCGACACAACGGAAAAAAGCCGAGACGGTTCTGGCGCTGGCCAGGGAGGGACAGGATTTTGGTGAGCTCGCCAAAACCTACTCCGAGGATCCCGGCAAGGATCGCGGGGGTGATCTGGGAACGTTTACGCGGGAGACCATGGTCAAGCCCTTTGCGGATCAGGCCTTTTCAATGAAGGCCGGCGAGATCAGCGATCCCGTTCGCACCCAGTTTGGGTGGCACATCATCAAGGTTGAAGCGGTCAACGAGGCTTACCAAAAGACCCTGGACGAGGTGGATGAAGAGATTATACAAAAAATAACGGAAGAAAGGGCGAAGGCGACGGCCTACGAGCATGCCGAATCGATCTATGACGCCGCATACGATGGGGATGATTTGAAAACGGCGGCGGAAGGCAAAGCGGGCGACGTAAAAGAGACGGATTGGTTTACCCTGACAAAAGGGCCTGCCGGCGTCAATGATCCGACGCGCTTTGCCCGGACCGCCTTTGAACTGTCCGACATGCAAATCAGCGACATTCAAGAATACGGTGATGGATACTATCTGATTCAAACGCTGAAGAGAACGCCCGAGGCGGTTGCGCCCTTCGACGATGTACGGGAGAGGGTGAAAGCCGATCTTCTCGAAAACCGTCGATCGGAAAAGGCCTTAGCGGATGCCCAGATCTTTTTGGCCGCTCTCAGGGAGGGCGCGGTCATTACGGAAGAGGCCGCCAAAATGGAGTTGAGCGTCAAGGAAACGGGATTTTTCAAGCGCAACGAGACGATACCGGAAATCGGCCGATCCATGGAGATCACCACGGCCGCTTTTGAATTGTCGAAAAATGCGCCGTTGCCCGAGGCACCTATCGAAGGGCCGAGCGGGCGTTACGTGATAAAATTCGTGGACCGGCGGACCCCGGACCCGGATGCTTTCGAACCCGAGAAAACCACGGTAAAGGCAAAACTGCGGCAGCAGAAACAGATGCGGGTTTTTGGCGACTGGTTGGCTCAGGTCAGAAAAAACAGCGACATCACCGTCAACTCGGAGATGGTTGAATGATAAGAATCCCATATCGCAGCCGAAGGGGAGCCCGGGATGCCGCCGGGATATCGTGACGTGGCGGCACCGAACTTGACCAGACTATCCGTCGTGAAGAGATGCCCGTATTGTTCCGCCAACCTGAAAAACAGCGAGACCCGTTGTTTTTCGTGCAATCGCAAGGTCGGTGAACCCGACCGGCACGGCATCGCGAAAAAGCCCTTTGACTGGAAGGGGTACGGTATGAGCCTTCTGGCAACTGTTGCTTTTATCGGGTTTATGTGGTGGGCATTTTTCAGAAAATAAGGCATGGTTGGGAATGTGAGGTGGAGATGGATCATATGAAGGGGTTGACGGACGACGAAAAGCGAACCTTGCTGGCGGTGGCGCGCGCGGCCATCGTGTCGAAGCTCCATTCAAAAGAAGCGACGTCCCGGCCGGAGGCGCCTTCTCCCCCGCTTGGGCAACTGAGGGGGTGCTTTGTCTCTCTTCATAAGAAACGAGCGCTCCGGGGATGCATCGGCATCATCGAACCGATCGCGCCACTGATCGACGGCATTCATGAAAATGCCCTTAACGCGGCATTCCGGGATCCGCGATTTTCAGCGGTGGAGGAAAAGGAACTCGGGGAAATCGAAATTGAAATCAGTGTGCTGACCCCGCCGCAGCCTTTGGTATTTTCGAACCCAGAGGCGCTTCTGGCACAGCTGAAGCCCGGGGTTCACGGCGTAATTCTGTCCAAGGGTGGACGTCGTTCAACTTTTCTTCCCCAGGTCTGGCACCAGTTACCGGAAAAGGAACGGTTTCTGGAGCATTTGTGCCTCAAAGCGGGGATGAAGGGTGACTGCTGGAAGGATGCCGCCGTCAAGGTTCATGTCTACGAGGTGGAGTCCTTTTCAGAGTCAGACCTATCGTGAATGACCGCTATAGAGTTGTTTTTTATAACGATTTCAACTTTCAACTTTCATGACGATGACCGGCACCGGCCTGTGAAACTCGAAAGTTGAGTAACGATGATCCCGATTATACCTATAGGGAGTCCGGACGGCGGATCAACGTCGTCCTTTCGGATCCTGCAATCTTCATATCGGACCGGGGGCGGACGGTTATACGTCCCATGCGGCCGAATTTTTGAGCAAGGA